>DTSC01000357.1 GCA_012965625.1 Flavobacteriales bacterium
TTTGGAAAATAAAAGTTGATGATCATTCAAATGCAACTCAAACAGGTACACCTGCAAGATTTGAAAATATTCTTTTTATTCCTATTTCTGGCTTAGAGGTTATACCAGCATTTAATGTTGAATATGAATGCTGTACCTTTAGAGGAGGTCTTTTAGCTGTTGAAGCGAGAACAGGAAAAACATTGTGGAAACAATATTCTATACCTCTGCCAGGAAAATATTCTGGCACGACATCTGTAGGAACAAGAATGTTCGGACCTTCTGGCGCTCCTATTTGGAATTCCCCAAATATAGATAAGAAAAGACGATATGTTTATGTTGGAACAGGTGAAAATTATTCAACACCAGCAGATGATTCATCAGATGCTATTATAGCTTTTAATATTGATACAGGTAAGGAAGTTTGGAGAAAACAGACTTTAGCAGGAGACGCTTGGAATTTAGCATGTATGGCTAAAAATAATCCAAATTGTCCTAAAGAAAATGGTCCAGATTTAGATTATTCATCAAGCTCTATTTTAGTTAATTTAGGCAATAAAGATATCCTTATTGCTGGTCAAAAATCAGGATCTGTATATGGTTTAGATCCTGATACAGGTAAAATTTTATGGTCTAATGCTCTTTCAAATGGAGGAACACAAGGAGGAGTTCATTTTGGTATGGCTGCTGAAGGAAAAACTTTATATGTACCAATAAATGATATGGCCAATACATACGATGGAAAGGTTTATAAGGATCTTAAACCTGGCGTTCACTCACTAGATGCGGAAACAGGAAAAATCTTATGGTCGAAAATAAATCCTAATAGTTGTGGTGGAATTGAATCTTGTGATCCAGGAGTTTCTGCGGCTGTTACAGCTATTCCCGGAGCCGTAATCGCGGGTCATCTTGATGGAGTTATTAGGGCTTATGATAAAGATAATGGAAATATAATTTGGTCATATAATGCTCTAAAAGACTTTGAAAGTGTATCTGGTGTTCCAGCCTCCGGTGGTGGTTTTAGTGGCTCAGGTCCGGCTATTAGAAACGGATATATGGCGGTTAATTCTGGATATGGAATTTATGACCACATGCCAGGCAATGTTTTGCTGTTATTTTCAATCGAATAATTTTTAGTTTGCTTTATTGCCATGAAGTTGAAAAGCTTCATCAATTTCTTTCTCTATCTCTTCTGTTAAATCCACATCAACAGAGGTAATTGCCAGCTTAAGTTGATCCATATTTGTTGCTCCTATTATGTTTGATGTAACAAAAGGTCTAGTGGTTACAAATTGATTAGCTAATTGAGAGGGATCAATGTTATGTTTTTCTGCTATCTTAAGATAAGAATCAATCGCCTCTTCAGAACTTGTGGCTTCATATCTTTGCAATCTGTCAAAAAGTTGTTTTCTAGATCCTTCCGGAAGAGCTCCATTTTGATATTTACCTGTAAGGTATCCTTGTGCCAAAGGTGAGTATGCTAATAACCCAACATTTTCTCGAAAAGAAATTTCTGAGCCTCCCGACTCAAAGGCTCTGTTAAGAAAATTATATGCGTTTTGAATGGATTGAATTCTTGGTAAATTATTCTTTTTAGAATGAAACAGAAATTCCATTGTTCCCCAAGGCGTTTCATTTGACAAACCAATATACCTAATTTTTCCTTGTTTTACTAATTCCCCAAGAGCATCCAGTATACTTTCAATACTATTAGTTGATCCATCTATATGTTTATAAGAGCCAAAAATATTCATTGGTCGGTCTGGCCAATGCAGTTGATACAAATCAATATAATCCGTTTGAAGACGTGAAAGACTTTTCTCGACAGCCTCAAAGATCTGTTTTTTGTTTTGTTCAGTTGGACTCTCATCATCTCTTAACCATGTAAATGGAGCCCGCCCACATATTTTTGTTGCGAGTATTATATTTTCTCTATTTTTCTTTTTACCGAACCAATTTCCTATTATTTTTTCAGTTGTGCCTTGTGTTTCTTTTCGAGGCGGTACAGCATACATTTCTGCAGTGTCAAAAAAGTTGATCCCCATATCTACAGCATAATTCATTTGTTCGTGACCAACTGCTTCGGTGACCTGTTCTCCAAAGATCATGGTACCAAGACAAATTTTGCTTACCAAAAGATCGGTGTTGCCTAATTTT
>DTSC01000358.1:0-6269 GCA_012965625.1 Flavobacteriales bacterium
CTCATCCACTCTCCTGTAAATTGCTTTTACTTTTCGGCACATGAGCTCAATCTCCTTGTCTGAATAATCAGGGCCAAGGTATGCACCCTGCATGGAATCATTTACTTCATCTGATTTTCTGGACTCATCAAAATACATATAATGTGCACCCAGGGCTGCTCCCAGTGCTCCACCTGCATCTCCGGCAGCAGGTTGAATGTATATATTCTTAAAAATCCCGCTCTCCAATAACTTTCCATTAGCTACACAATTCAGGGCCACCCCTCCAGCCATACATAGATTCTCTGCACCTGTTAAATTCTTTGCTTCCAAAGCCATCTTTAATACGATCTCCTCTGTTACCTGTTGAATTGCCAATGCTAAATTACAATGGTGTTGTTCCAGATCTGCTTCCGGTTTTCTTCTGGGGAAGCCAAATAGCTTGTCCCATTTGCTATCACTTACCATACGAAGGCCAGTGGCGTAATTGAAGTAGGATTGATCTAACCAAATGGAACCGTCTTCTTTTATATCCACTAAGTGGGCTTTAATCAAATCTGCATATTTTGCGGTTTCCTGAGATTTTGGATTTCCATAGGGTGCTAAACCCATTAGCTTGTATTCACCTGAGTTGACGGTAAATCCCAAATAATATGTAAATGCACTATACAATAATCCAACAGAATGTGGAAAGCTGAGCTCTTTTAATATAGATATTTTGTTGCCATTTCCAGTTCCAATAGAAGCGGTGCACCATTCACCTACTCCATCAATGGTTAATATGGCGGCATTCATATATGGGCTAGGGTAAAAGGCGCTTGCTGCATGGGATAAATGGTGCTCAGGGAATAGCAGTTTAACTTTCTTTTTGTCATAGGGCTCAATTTCTTTTAATCCATCATATATCAGCTTTTTCAAGAACATTTTTTCATTGAGCCAAACAGGTATGGCCTTTAGAAATGATTTCAATCCTTTTGGGGCAAAGGCATAATAGGTTTCCAAAAGGCGTTCAAATTTTAAAAGTGGCTTATCATAAAACACAATGGCATCTAGCTCATCAATAGATAAACCAGCCTGGTCCATGCAATATTGTATGCTCTTTACAGGAAATTCTGCGGTGTGTTTGTCTCTGGTAAACCGTTCTTCTTGTGCCGCAGCTATAATGTTTCCGTCAATGGTTAAAGCAGCTGCTGAATCGTGATAAAATGCGGATATTCCCAATACCTTTTTCATGGGATCAATTCTTTATACAAGCTCTTCTTGTTCAGAGTAGTCTTGTATAATATTATAAAGGGTATCCCTTTCTACAGGATGTTTCCCTGCGTCCTTAATTATTTCAATAAGTTGCCTGGTTGTCATGGAAGGATTTTGTTCTTCTGCCCCAGCCAATGAATAGATTTTTGTCGTGTCATCAATGGTGCCGTCTAAATCATCAACACCATAGGAGAGAGAGAGCTGAGCACTGGCCCTGCCTATCATAGGCCAGTAGGCTTTTATATGGTCAAAATTATCTAAAAAGATTCTTGAAATAGCATACATTTTCAGGTCTTCTGTTATTGTTGACTCTTCAATATGAGACATCTGATTGCCCTTGTTGCGAAACTTTAATGGAATAAAAGTGTTGAATCCTCCAGTTTTATCCTGTAATTTCCGAAGCCTGTTCATATGATCTATTCTATGCTCGTAGTCTTCTATATGGCCATATAGGATCGTGGCATTTGAGGGCATGCCTAATTTATGTGCAGTTTCATGGATTTCAAGCCATTCTGATGATGTGCATTTGTCATTACATATCTCGGCCCTAATTTTCTCATCAAAAATTTCAGCACCTCCACCAGGCAATGAATCCTGGCCGTGGTCTTTAAGGATTTTAAGGCCCTCACCATATGTCACCTTTGCCTTCCTGCACATATATTCTAATTCTACAGCTGTAAAAGCTTTTACATGCAGATCTGGTCGGATTTTTTTCACATTTTCTATCAATTTCGCAAAATAATGCAATCCCATCTTGGGATGTACGCCTCCTACAATATGTACTTCGGTTACGGACTGTCCATTATATGACTTAATAATATCATAAATCTGTTCCTCAGAAAGCTCCCATGCATCTGTTTTATCCCTTAGTAGTTTTGAATATGAACAGAACTTACAGTCAAATACGCAGATATTGGTTGGTTCTATGTGAAAGTTTCGGTTGAAATAAACATAATCTCCATTCTTGTTGGTGCGTATATAATTGGCTAAAGTTCCTAAATAACCAAGCTCTCCTTCATAAAATAGCGCAACGCCTTCATCGTAGGTAATCCGTTGCTTTTTAAGCACTTTATGTCCGATCTTCTTAACCTCAGTGCTTACTTTAGCTTGTTCAATAATATTGACTATATTTTCTTTCACGAAATAAAATTTCAGCGAAAATACTTAAAAAACATTAGTCTCTCTTGGAGATTTTATTTTATCAAGCTAATTTTCCTGGAAATCAACCCTGATTGGGTATGGAGTTCAATATAATAAATACCCGGATCAAGTGCTGAAAGGTTCATTTTTATTATCCCACCTGAATGTGTGGTGGATTTTAAAACATTGCCCATGTCCATGCCAAGAACATTGTAGACTTTGAGCTTTAAAAACTCCTGCTCAGGATAATTTATTTGTATTATACCATTTGTTGGGTTAGGAAAAATCAGTAAATCAGGATCATTTATTTTATTTCTATAACTCAGGTATGGTGGCAGCGAAATACAAAAAGTCATCATATAATTATATATGTCATTTTGATAAATCAAAGTGTCACCCCATGTGTCAACTAAAGAGAAAGTGCCAATTGCATTTGAATTGGGGTCGTTTATTGTAAATACATGACACCCTGGTGCTAGACAAACTGATTCAAAGTTATTGGTGTTTTTTAAGTACCCACTATTGGATGCAACTATGTTTCCTTGGCTATTTTGGATATTCCAGGAAACAGATTCTGAAGGTGTAAAATCACCTGTAATAATATTGACCATAACGGAATTTCCTGAAGCAAACTCAAAGGTTGTTTGATTTGTATCATTCTCCGGCAGATTATCAATACCACCATTTGGTAAATCAGACCATGAAGTGAAGGTATGGGAGCCAAAGTCAACAAGTATTTTTGGTAAATATACTATTTGATAATTAAGAGATGGGATTGAGCCTGTCCAGCTATAATTCATGACAGTACCCAGATCCAATTGATATTTAACAATGGCAGTTGTAAGTGTATCATTCCCATAATTATTTAAGGTCACGGCAGGAATAAAAGCATCTGTCCCACATATGGTATCCATAGGCACTTGTTGTGTTATGCCTGCATCGAGATCTTTAAGTAATGCACATACTTCTGAGCTTTGAAGACTTAATCTTGAGGTGTTTAAAACAGACAGCATAGCATCCTTCTGGTCATTTGTAAATAGGTACATACAGGCATCATTGACATAGTCCATATAATTTTGGTGCATATCATTCTTATCTAATGGAGTTTCAGTGCAACTATTTTTCGTTGATGAAGGGCATCCATAGTTTGCACTACTTGTTGGAGGAGTATCACAGATCCTGTCTCCTTGAGTTTTGCAATTTGACTGAGATGTTCCTTTGCAGCCATTTTCAAAAGTATGAGATAAGCCAAGCCAATGCCCTATTTCATGAGTTGCTGTTCGTCCAAGGTTAAATGGTGCGCTAAAAGGATTATCTGGAGGCCTTCCAACTGAAGTGTAGGTACAAACGACCCCATCTTTACCAGGGCTTCCTCCTGGAAAAGTAGCAAAACCCAAAAGACCGCTTCCCAAATCACAAACCCAGAAGTTTAGATAATCGTCTTTGGGCCAGGGATCTTTTCCACCGGTAGCATTGGATTTTGGGTCAGTAGAAGCAAAGCTAGTTACACTTGTTTCAGTGCGTGTTATTCCCGAAGTAGGATTCCCTTGTGGATCAATCTTTGCCAGGCAGAATTCGATTTCACAATCAGCAGCAACTCCTTTAAAGTAGTTTGGAATACTGCTTGTATCAGCATTTATCATCCTGTAGTCTTCATTTAAGATATCGATCTGAGAGAGAATTTGTGCATCTGAGATATTTTCTGATTGATTATTGTATACCACATGCATAACAATAGGAATGGTAATGATAGCTTTCCCAGATTTATTATTTGAAGATGCATTTTCTTCCAACCAATTTCTTGCTTGGGTTCTTGCATGATCGACATTTTCTTTGATACTTGGGTCATTAGCAAATTGTTCCATCATTTGCTCATCAGTGGCACAGGTTCTCTGGCTATAGGATGCAAAGCAGCATACTAATACGAAAAGGACCCCTAGTGCATGTCTTTTATAGCAAATCATGTTCTAGTTATTTGATCAATGATAATTTACGAGTTATAATACTTGTGTTATTTTCTATAATCCTTAAATAGTAAATACCCCTGGCATTACCGGAAATATCTAAAGTAAAAGATTCGTTGGCTCTTAATATACCTGAGTCTTGCCGGATGATTTCTCCTGCAGAGTTAAAAACGGTTACGTCTAATTTCCTTGTTTGCTTGCCGTTAGAAACGATATTTACTTGACCATTTGTTGGGCTTGGATAAATACTAATTTCCTCTTCAAAGGAATTGGATGGTTTTAATGATATTGTAGTATCAATAGATGCATAGATATTAATATCATCTATGTACAGGTTATTCCCCCATAAGCTATAAGCTTGAAACTGGATCTGCACTATTGGATTTCCTATAAAGGCATCTAAGCTAAGCGATTCAGCCCTCCATTCGGTATTATTAGGTGTAAAAGTGCTTTCTGTATTTGGGGCGGTCGCCATTTGGCTTCCTCCCTTTTGCCAGGCTCTGGTCCATGTGGAGCCACAATCTGTTGATACCCATATGATCAAGGAATCATAATTAAATGAGTCCCATTGTGCGTAGGCAAGGTTCCACTCCATTACAGCTGGTAAAGAAGCTGTTGAAAAGTCCAGTTCAATCGTATATAAATGATCACTTTGCCCTGTTATGTCTTCTGCAGGAGAATAAAAGAACATCTGTGCACAAGCATTACTGTTTCCAAAACCACTAGAACTGGTATCCCTCGTCCAGGAAGCATTGGACTCAGGATTGTCAAGTGTCCATCCACTAGGGGGAAAGGTTGGTCCTTCAAAACCCTCAGTAAATGGCAAAGGACTTCCGGCTCCGGCCCCAGTTATGGTAAAGGCTTGTAAATTTGCATCATTGGATGGATCCTGGTCAGCGCCTCCATTGGGGTTGGAAGTAGAGCAGTTAAATGTATGAGACCCTGTTGAAGCAGTGATACTTGGAAGGGTTACATCTACTTTATCGAACGGAGCTAAAGAACCTGTCCAAGAATACATGGTATTGGTGCTGCCGTCTATATCATAGTTGATCGTAACTGAAGTTAATGTATTTGATCCAAGGTTATTTAGGGTGACAATAGGTGTAATGCTTGTTGTACAGCCAGTACCACCTGGAGAAATAATTCCTGAAATACTGGCATCCAAGGCATTAGATGTAGTATTACCGCATCCTTGGGATGATAATATGCTGCTTCTGGTACCATTTAGGGTGGCTAACATCCTGGATTTCTGGTCTAGGGTAAAAAGATTCATGCAGGCATCATCTACATAATCCATAAAATTCATATGCATATCATTCTGGTCCGTAGGAGTTTCAGTACATGTATTCTGAGAGTTTGATGGGCAACCATAATTGAATGAAGAAGTAGGAGGGGTATCACAAATCCGGTCTCCTGAAGTAGAACAATTACTTTGAGAAGTGCCCGAGCAACCACCATTAAATGTGTGATATAAGTCCAGCCAATGTCCAATCTCATGAGTAGTGGTTCTTCCCTTGTTAAAAGGAGGAGAGACTGTTCCGACTGTTCCAAAGTAATCATAGCCAATAACAACTCCGTCAGTAGATGCCGGACCCCCTGGAGGAGTGGCGTATCCCAGTAAACCACCACTCAAATTGCATACCCATATATTCAAATAGTCATTTCTGGGCCAAGCATCTTCACCTCCGCTCGATGTTGACTTAACATTGTCATTCGTTGAAAATGAGTTTGTAGACGTAGAGGTGCGGGTTATGCCATTAGTAGCAGCACCATTAGGGTCTTGCTGAGCAAGGCAAAACTCTATCTCACAATCTGCTGCTACTCCCTGAAAGGCCGTAGGGGTGTTAGAAGCATCAGCGTTACTTCTTCGGTAGTCTTTGTTTAAAACTACTATTTGTGACTGTACCTGAGCGTCAGAGATATTTTGATTAT
>DTSC01000358.1:6286-7912 GCA_012965625.1 Flavobacteriales bacterium
GTAACAACAGCTTTTTTAGACTTACTGTTATAAGATTGATTTTGTATCCAGCTTTGAACCTGGTCTTCTATCAATTGACGCTTAATTGCCAGCTTTGGGTTTTTTTGGAATTGCATGCTTTGGTAAGCATCTGTTCCACAGGTTCTTTGTGCAATTGACGTATTTGAAAGACTGATTATTGCGATTAGGAACCCAACCAAGATTATAAAGGACTTTTTCATGTTCAATCGTTAATAATTACACTAATGGAACTACAGCTCCATGAAAATTATAAGATCAAATATTTAATCTTGATTCTTGGCTAAACGTTGCTCCTTGCTTAGTGAAGAAGTACTATTTGATCAGTGATATCTTCTTATTCCATATTTTGCTATCAGTTGCTAATTGTATATAATAAATGCCATTGGCTTGCGAATTCATATTTACAGTATAAACTCCATTTAAACTTACCCCCAGGTTATAGCTCAAAACGATCTCTCCTATATTATTATAGATTGAGATTATTGCATTTTCAGAAGTGTTTAGTTTATATTCAACCTTGAAGCTTCCTTGATTAGGATTTGGGAATATATTTAGCTTGGCAGGGGATGTAATTTCTGAAAGACCAATTACAGTTCCTATGCTATCAATTTTTATTGATTCACATCCATTTGCATCCGTAACTGTTACAGTAATACTTCCAGGACAAAGTCCTGTTGCAGTTGCAGTAGTTTGAGCTAAGGGATCATCCCATAGGTAGGTATATGAGCCTGTTCCACCAGCTGCAGTTACTGTTGCTGTACCGTTACAAGAACCGGAGGTGGCGGCCGTAGTTGTCAGGGCCGACATTAATTCTGGAGGTTCAACTATATTAACAGAATCTGTAAGGACACAGCCATTTGCATCAGTAATGTCTACAATATATTCATCAGCACATAATCCTATTGCTGTTTGAACTGTTTGAGCTGCAGGATCATCCCACAAATAGGTTAATGGTGCAGTTCCTCCTGTAACCGTCACAGTAGCAGAACCATCACAACCTCCAAAGCATGTGGCATTTTGGATAACAGAGGCAGTAGATGTGCCAGCACTAGCATCTGTAATTGTAGCTGCTGAGATGCTTGTACATCCATTGGAGTCAGTTACCGTTACATTGTACACTCCTGCACCCAGGCCAGTAATCGTATCAGTTGTAGAGTTGCCTGTATCATCCCACAGATAGGTAAAAGGACCAATACCTCCAAATACTTCAACAGAAGCTTGCCCATCTCCTTGTCCGCAATTTGAAGGCACCGCATTGGTATTTGCTGTAAAGGCTGCGGGTTCTGTAATCGTTAACGAGCTTCCAGAGATATTACATCCATTGGAATCTTGTACAGAGATATTATATGTTCCAGCTGACAATCCTGTAAAGCTTCCTGAAGTGCTTGGATATGTAGAACCGCCATCTATGGAATATGAAAGGATTCCAACCCCACCACTTGCATTGATGGTAATTGTACCGTCTCCATTTCCGTAACAAGTTAAATCAGTAGCAATTTCTGACATGATTGAGATAGCCCCTGGTTCATCTATTACCAATATACTTCCTGTGGTGGTACATCCATTGGAATCCTGAACAGATACATTATATGTTCCAGCTGACAG
>DTSC01000359.1 GCA_012965625.1 Flavobacteriales bacterium
TTAATAGCATTGGTAATCTCTAAAAGGATGCAGTTGGAGTAAGTTCTATAATCAAACATTTGAATTTTCTCCAGTTATTGACTAATGTTATTGTATCTGCCATTGAAAATCAAAGATTAGCAAGAGAAGCAATCCGCCAGGAACAAGAAAAACAAATGCTAATAGAGAAACAGAATGATATGTTAGAAAAGCAAGTGAATGAAAGGACAAAAGAGCTTGTTGTTGAAAGGGATGAGTCTGAGAGACTGCTACACAATATTCTTCCTGTTGAAGTGGCCAATGAGTTAAAACAAAAAGGGTATACTACAGCTAAAAGTTATAAAAAGGTTAGTATTTTGTTTACAGATTTTCAAGGTTTTACTGAAACCTCATCTAAAATTACTCCTCAGGAATTGGTTTCTGAGCTAAATGAAATCTTTAAAGAATTTGATGCTATAATGGGCGAGCATGGTGTTGAAAAAATTAAAACTATTGGGGATGCATATATGGCTGTTTGTGGATTGCCAATTGAGAGTAAAGATCATGCGTTGAATTGTATTAATGCGGGGAAAGACATGCTTAAATATCTTAAACATAGAGCTAAAACTGCAAGGATATCTTGGACTATGAGGGTTGGCATCCATTCAGGTGCTTTAGTTGCAGGAGTAGTAGGTACCAAGAAGTTCACCTATGATGTGTGGGGTGATACGGTAAATACGGCTGCCAGAATGGAAAGCGGGGGTGAACCTGGAAAAATTAACATTTCTCATACAACGTATAAACTAGTAAAAGATGATTTTGAATTTGAACACCGTGGAAAAATGCTTGCAAAAGGAAAAGGTGAAGTGGATATGTATTTTGTTGGAAAGGGTAAAAAATACAAATCCAAGAAGAGAAAAAAGTCAAAGGCAACTATTTCTGAAATCAAGAAATATATTATTGATAAACTTGAAAGAGAGCTTCCCGAAAAACTATATTACCATGGAATGCAACATACCATTGATGTCTTTGAGGCAGCTGAAAGGATAGCTATTAGTGAGAGTGTTTCAAAAGAGGAATTAAATCTAATTCAGGTTGCTGCCTTGTTTCATGATTCTGGGTTTACAATTACTTACAAGGACCATGAAGAAGCAGGTTGCAAATTAGTAAGAGAGGTAGTTCCTGGATTTGGTTATGGCCGGAGAGAAATAGAGCAGATTTGTGCTATGATTATGGCAACGAAAGTTCCACAAACAGCTAAAACAAAGTTCCAAAAAATAATTTGTGATGCAGACCTGGATTATTTAGGAACTGATCGATTTGAGTCCATTGGACAATCATTGATGCAAGAGCTTAATGGACGAGGTGCTAGCTTGAATGTAAAGACTTGGAATGAACTGCAGTTTAAGTTCTTGGAAAACCATAAGTATTATACAGCTACTTGTAGAAAGTCAAGAGATCCAGTTAAATTTACTCATCTTAAGGCGCTCAAGAAACTGCTTGCAAAAGTGTAATGTGAGAACATTTATTTTTTAATTAAATTTAATTTATTATGAAGAAAATACTGATTCATGTCGCATGCTTATTCATTGTATTAGGTTTAAACCAGTTTGCCTTAGCCGATACTCAACATGACGGACAGGATGAAAAGACAACAATTGTTAAATCTGTTGATAATAAACAGGGAGTAACCCATGAAACTCATAATGAAAATGCTCAAGAGTCCGGCCATAAAGACTTACATGAAGATGGCCATGAAACAGCGCATGAAGGCGGACATAAAGGAGGCATGGAGCCCTTGCTCTTTATTATTATAGCATTGATTATAGGAGCGGCAACGAGACATTTTTTAAAGAAAAGTCCACTTCCTTTTACTGTAACCTTACTGTTGATTGGTATTATCATGGGAGTAATGGCAAATAAGGGTTTTTTTGATGGGGTAATGGAACCATTTAAATTAGGTTTGCATTGGGCGGGAAATATTGACCCTCACCTAATCCTATTCGTATTTTTACCCATATTAATATTTGAAGCTGCATTTGCTCTTGACGTTCATGTTTTTAAGAAGTCTCTTGGCAATGCGATTATTTTAGCTGTCCCTGGAATAGTTGTGGCTTTAGTGCTCACGGCGGCGATAATAATCGTTACAGATATGTTGGGATGGGGATTTGAAGGATGGAACTGGGCTTATGCTCTTATGTTTGGTTCTGTAGTCTCTGCAACTGATCCAGTAGCGGTAGTTGCCCTTCTTAAGGATCTGGGTGCTAGCAAGAAGTTGGGTACATTGATCGAAGGAGAGTCTTTGTTAAATGATGGAACGGCAATTGTGATCTTTATGGTGATTTATGCCCCAATCGTGGCTATTTCATTTTCTGCTACCGGGGAAGTGTTGGTTCCAGATGAATCATCTTCTCCTTTTATTGAGTTTCTACGAGTGGGACTAGGTGGAATAGTTCTTGGAATTGTGGTCGGATATGTTGTAGTTGCTTGGGTGAAAAGGGTATTTAACGATGTTTTCGTTGAAATTTCAGTAATTATTGCAGCTGCCTATTTTGTCTTCTACGCAGCTGAAGAATTTCTCCATGTATCTGGTGTACTTGCATTAGTTTCATACGGACTGGTCATGGCAGGTGTGGGGAAAACCCGAATTAGTCCTGAAGTTGGTCACTTTTTGCATGAATTCTGGGAGCTGGCAGCGTTCATTGCAAACGTCCTCATTTTTATAATAGTAGGTGTTGTTATAGCGGAGCGTGGTGTTTTTGATGCTACGGCTAATGATTATTTATTATTGTTAATAATATATGTGGGTATTCATGTGGTGCGTGCTATTGTGATTTTAATGTTCTACCCTTTTATGAAGCGGACCGGATATGGCTTGCCGAAAAAGGATGCTATTGTGGTTTGGTATGGTGCGCTTAGGGGAGCAATTGGGCTTGCGCTTGCACTTATTGTAGCAGGAATTGATCCAAAAAAGATGGCAATTTATCTTGAAATCGATGAATCTCAAGCGGTTATTGTGATTGATCAATTTCTCTTTTTAATTTCTGGCGTAGTAGCTCTAACTCTTCTGGTAAATGCAACTACGATTAAAATGATTGTTAATGGTTTGGGACTTACTAAAATACCTGCCGTAAAGGCCATGATGATGACTTCTGCTTACAACGATCTCAAGGTTGATACGGATAATTCAGTTGAACTCATGAAGGGTGACAGGTTTTTAAGTGGCGCCAATTGGAGTGCTGTTCGAGATTATCTCCCAAGTTTAAAGGCTCCGGATATTTCACCAGAAGAGCTAGCTGCAATGGATACTTTAGCGGAAACCAGGCGCCGTATCTTGGAAAAGGAGAAGAGCTCGTACTGGCACCAATTTAATGATGGATTGCTAGGTCCTCAGGCAGTGAGACGCTTGTCGGATGGTGTAAGTGAAACATTAGACCTTGGTGGCAAAGTAGATCTTTCGCAACGTGATTATCTGGACAAACTCTGGGGGACGCCTAAATTCTTGACAAAGCTTCAAGCGATACCTCTAATTGGCACATTGGCAAAGAATGAGCTATCAAATAGATTAGCTATGAGCTATGATATTGCTCAAGGATTTATTGTAGCACAAGAAGAAGTCGTAAAGTTAGTGGATAGCATGACGGATGATAAAGAGGGTGGGACTAATAAATCTCTTGTTGATGAAGTAAAGGTTGAGATTGAAACAAATCGGATTAGAGGTCTGCATTATATTAAAGGGATACGTGAGGTAAATCCCGAAATTGCTGCTGCAATTGAAACGAAGCAGGCTATTCGTTCGGTATTAAATCATGAGCGCAGCACCATAAAAAAGCTGCAAAATCAGGGCCGGATAGAAGATGATGAAAGTGAAAAGATGATTTCGAGTGTGGAAGAAAGAATGAAAAAATTAATGGATTCTCCCCCGGCAATTAAGCTGCCAGCTCCTCATGAACTTCTAAAGGAAATTCCCTGGCTTCAAGGACTGGATGCTGATACTTTCAAAAAGGTGGAGGCAACAGTGGAAGACAAAATTTATCAGTCTGGTGAAGCTTTGATGAAAGAAGGAGGCGGTGGTGATGGGCTTTTTATTATTGCTAGGGGGTCGGTTAACGTAACAGTTGGTGATACAATTGTTGATATTGTAGGTCAAGGATCGGTAATAGGTGAAATGGCAGTACTCACCGGCGTGAAGAGAACTGCGACTGTTACTGCAGACACCCAGGTAACTGCACTATGGCTGCCAACAGGAGCGATGCAAGAGATAATGAGCAACTCAGATGAACTGGAGTATCAGCTATGGGATACTGCAGGAAAGCGTTTTGCTATGAATATGCTAGGTAACTTAGAGCCCTATAAAACTTGGAGGCAAATACAATTCAGAAAATGGCTTTCAGAAGGGAAGGTGGTCTCGGCTTCTGTTTTGGAAGATAATAAAATAGACCTTCGTAAGCAGATCGGTGTTTTGTTAAAAGGCACTGCAGTTATTTTAAGCGACGATGCTCAAGAAAAAATTGGAGCACCATTAGTTTTGACCAATCAATTACATAGCCTCAGTGATGATGCCTGGGTTTTTGTTAGAGCTAAATAGTTGTGTTTTTTCTGTGTAAAGACTGAGAGATATATAAAGGAAAGTGCTGTATTTAATTGAAGATCCTTTTATAAGTAAGATAGGAAGAACCATCCTTATAAGTAAGATAGGAAGAACCATCCTTTTCTTGACATTTGCATTCTTTCTTACATCTTGTGTAATTTATTATAAGACAGCTGATATAGAAAGCACTATTCAGGAATTCCGGAAAGCAGTTAATAATAACCATGCATCAGCTCAAAAGACATTTAATGAGCAAGAAGCTTTTTTTAATAACTTTAGAAATCGTGCAACAGAAGAGCCTTACGCATCTGCAAAAAAAAGGCTGGAGACAATACGCTCTGGCATGCAAGAAATTAATAGAGCAAAACTTGCAGCCGATAATACCTATGAAGAATTTAAATCCTATTCAAAAGGAAAAGATAAAATTGCATCTAATACAGAGGAATGGAAACTATTCAAACAGACAAAAATAAAAATGAAGGCAAGTCAAAATGAAATGCAGGGCCTTTTTGATACCTTTTCTAAATCAGCGGAAGAATATCATCAATATGTAGAAGAAAGTGTAATGCCATTTATCAGGCGTTTTAATGTTGCTGACTATCTAAATACTTATAAAGAAGCTGGCGATAAAATTGCACAAAGCCAACAGGCATCTTTAGAGGTTGTTAAGAAGAACAGAGATGTACTCAATGGTATTTCTAGAAATTTGGAAGATAGAGATATAGATCCTTACCCAAGGCTATATGAGCAGCTGCGACTGATGGATAGAGAGCTTAGGCAACTTACTAGGACTGAACAAAATTTGCGAGCACTAATGCGTGAATTCTCTTTGCAAACCAAGGGCTTTACTGAAATATGGACTTCTTTTCCTGAATGGCCTGCCATTGATAAATTGGATAATCAAATAAGGGCTCTGCTTGATGGTGTAACGGACATAAATACAGCCTGCCAGCTGCATGTAAATCAATTTGAGACTATCGTCAGAAAAGAAAATATAGGAGAAATTAATGCACCTTTAATGTTACAGAAGACAAAGAATTACTTAGATGAATTTAATCATAAGGTTTCCACACTAAAAAATGAACTGTCTGCTGCCTCAGATGCTATGCACATTAATAGACTTCCTTCTGAAGAAAGCAAGAAGCTTTATCGTGAGCAATTGGAATTGATTAATCAATATATTGTTGAATTAGAAGGATTACGTTCCGAGATCACTGTGCATTATAATAAATTGGATCTTGAACTGAGGGGTGAAAATATGGTATGGATTGGTCCAGGGATGGCAGCATGGGATGCTGTCGATGCACTTAAAGCAATTACAGATCGTGTAAATATTTTTAGCAAGAAAATAGCAAAATGTAGCAGAATTCTTAATAATCTCAAGAAATAACAACCTCTTTATTGATACATAAAGTAATTTCATCTTAGCTCAACATCAGATTACAAGAATCTTTAATCCATTTCTGTTCTTTTCTAATTGATCTTACGAATAATGGTTGCCATTTTAATTAAATAATTAATTCTTGGTATTTTTGCAAACCATTAGACTATTGGTAACAAACATTATTAATCTGAGGTATTGTATTAGTTATGGCAGAAAAAGAACATAATAAAGTGATTTTGGCTTATAGCGGCGGACTTGATACCTCTGTAATTTTAAAGTGGTTAGCCAATAAAGGTTATGAAGTAATTTGTTTTGTTGGCAATGTGGGGCAAAAGGAGGACTTTGAAGCTGTAGAGAAAAAAGCTTATGCTACAGGAGCTTCCAAGGTATATGTAGATGATTTGCGATTGGATTTTGTTTTAAACTTTATTTTTCCTGCTCTTAAAGGTAATGCACTTTATGAAGGCAGATATTTACTTGGTACCGCCCTTGCAAGGCCCCTTATAAGTCGACGGCATATTGAGATAGCTCGATTGGAGGAAGCTCAGTATGTCTCACATGGTTCTACTGGAAAAGGAAATGATCAGGTGAGGTTTGAGCTGGGATATTATGCTCTTAACCCAGATATTAAAGTTGTCTCTCCATGGAAGGATGAGGAGTTTTTAAACCAATTTAAAGGAAGAAATGATCTGTTAAACTATGCAAAAGAATGGGGGATAGAAGTCTCAGCATCAAAAAAAAGGTCTTATAGTGAAGATGAGAATTTAATGCATATAAGTCATGAAGCAGGAGAACTGGAGGATCCTTCTAATCGCCCCAGTGAAGATGTGTTTTCATTAACAAACTCACTAAAATCTGCACCAGACAAGGAAACCATTATTGAAATTGAATTTAAAAATGGCATCCCCATAGCAGTAAGAAATCTGGATGATGGTACTGAGAAAACAGATCCTCTGGATTTATTTATTTATTTAAATGACTTAGGAAGTTTAAATGGAATTGGTCGTCTGGATATGGTGGAGAATAGATTCATTGGTATTAAGTCCAGGGGTATATATGAAACACCGGGAGCTGAGATATTATGGGCGGCGCATAGAGACCTTGAAGGGATAGCCATGGATAAAGAAGTTATGCATTTGCGAGACATGTTAATTCCAAAATTTTCAGAACTTATCTACAATGGGTTTTGGTTTTCTCCTGAGATGGACTTTATAATGTGTGCTTTTGATAAAAGCCAGGAATCCATTGACGGTTGTGTAAGGCTTTCATTATACAAGGGCAATACAACTATTATTGGCAGGGAATCACCAGTAAGCTTGTATGATCAAGACCTTTCCAGTATGGAAGTGGAAGGAGGTTTTGATGCTGTTGACTCTAAAGGGTTTATTAATATCAATGCCATTCGGTTAAAGGCGCACCATATGGTATTAAAAAGGAAACGCCCTTATAAATGGCGTAGAAAAAAGGATGATGAGTAAACTTTGGCAGAAAAAATATAACTTGGATAAAATCATAGAAGCCTACACTGTGGGTGATGATTATGTCCTGGATCAAAAGCTTGCTTATTATGATTGCCTGGCATCAAAGGCGCATGCTGATATGCTGGGAAGAATTGGTGTGCTTTCTAGTGAAGAAGCAGAGAAACTTAATCAGGAATTGGATGTCATAATTTCTATGATAGAAAAGGGTGATTTTATTATCCTTCCTGAACAGGAAGATTGCCATACTGCTATTGAAAGCCTATTGATACAAAGCCTGGGCGATCTGGGAAAAAAGATCCATACAGCCAGATCACGTAATGACCAGATTCTTGTTGCTATGCGACTTTATTTAAAGGATCAAATTAGTGATTGTAATAAGCTGTGTAAAGAGCTGATTGATACCATCCATGCTTTTATAAAAGAAAATGGCAGTATTAGTTTCCCCGGATATACACATATGCGTAAAGCCATGCCTTCTTCCATTGAATTATGGGCAAGTTGTTATGCTGATTCAATGAAGGATAATCTTTTATTGTTGTCGGCAGTCATGGAAATCCTTGACCAATCTCCATTGGGTACTGCAGCTGGATATGGTGTTCCTATGGAAATAGATAGAGATTTTACAGCAAAAGAACTTGGTTTTTCAAAGGTACAGGAAAATGCAATTTACGTGCAACATAGCAGGGGAAAGTTTGAAGCAATGTTGATGCACACTATGGTGCAGCAAATGTTAGATCTCAACAGGCTTGCATCAGACCTTATTCTCTATAGTATGCCTGAATTTGGATATTTTGAGCTGCCAGATAAGTTTTGTACAGGAAGTTCAATAATGCCACAGAAAAAGAATCCAGACCTGTTGGAATTGATGCGAGCAAATCTTCATGTTCTTGCTTCTTATGAAACACAGGTTATAAACCTTGGAAGTAACTTGATATCTGGATATAATAGAGACGCACAGCTAACGAAGGGGCCAGTTATTTCGGGTATAGAGATAACACAGAACAGCTTAAGAATTGCAATTCTCCTGTTTCAAGAAATAAAGGTGAATTCAGATAAGTGTGCTAGTGGAATGACAGATGAATTGTTTGCAACCAAAAGGGTGTATGATTTAGTAAAAGAAGGAGTCCCTTTCCGTGAAGCTTACCAAAAGGTTGCAAAATCTATCCATTCTTGATAAAGGTTAAGTTAATGGCTTTCCTTGATTAGGGATAATTCATAAAGCCTATTATAGTACCCATTAAGCTTTAGTAATTCCTCGTGATTTCCGGTCTCAACAATTTTTCCTTGGTCCATAACTATAATCTGGTCGGCAGCCTGAATAGTCGATAGCCTATGGGCAATAATTATCGATGTCCTGTTGGTAGTTAATTGCTGTATGGCATTGTGGACCAGCTGTTCCGTCTCTGAATCTATTGAGGATGTTGCTTCATCCAATACCAGGATCTTGGGGTCATTTACATAAGCACGTAAAAAAGAGATCAGTTGTCTTTGACCCAAGGAGAGCATGCTTCCTCGCTCTCTTACGTCAAATTGATATCCGCCAGGAAGCTTTTCAATAAGATCATGGATGCCAACTTTCTTTGCAGCTTCTTTAACATGCTTCTTAGTTATCTGTGTATTGTTTAATCTTATATTATTTAGAATTGAATCTGAAAACAAAAAGACATCCTGTAATACCACAGCAATAGAACCACGAAGTGCCTCAAGTGTGTACTCTTTTGCATTAATATTGTCAATTATTATCTCTCCTTTGTTGATTTCATATAATCTGCTAAGAATATTGATAATGGATGTCTTTCCTGCACCAGTAGCTCCAACAATGGCAAAAGTCTCGCCCTCTTTAACCTCAAAATTCAGGTCTTTCAATACCCAATCCTGCTCATTATATGCAAACCATACATTTTTGAATTTAACATTTCCCCTGATGGATTCATTACTTAGGGTGCCCTGGTCTTTTATCGTTTCGTCAGTATCGAATATTCTAAAAACACGTTCCGATCCAACCATTCCCATCTGGAGTGCATTGAATCGGTCGGCTAGTTGCCTAATTGGTCTGAATAACATGTAAATATAGAGGATAAAAGCGATGAGGCTGCCTAGCGTAACACTTCCTTCTAAGACTCCGCGGGTGCCCCACCAAACTAATAAGCCTAATGAGATAGCAGATAAGATCTCAACAACCGGAAAGAAAATTGAGAATATCCATACAGTTTGTATATGAGCCTTTTTATGTAGATTATTAATTCTTTTGAATTTGTTAAGCTCAGACTCTTCTCTGTTAAAAATCTGGATAATGCTCATGCCAGTTATATTCTCCTGAACAAATGCATTCAGCCTGGCAACTTGCGTGCGAACATCCTGGAATGCTTTTTTTATGGCATTTTTAAATACAGATGTTGAAAAAATTAGCAATGGCAAAGTGGATAAGCTTATTAATGCCAATCGCCAGTCTGTATAGAACATTACGATAATAATAACAATCAACTGCAGGATGTCGCCTATAATGATTAAAAATCCTTGTGAAAAAACTTCAGCGATCGTTTCAATGTCTGAAACGGCCCTAGTAACAAGAGTCCCAATAGCAGTCCTGTCAAAGTACTTTAACTTGAAGTTTATTATGTGCCTGTATATACTTAACCTTAAGTCACTAATTACAGATTGACCTAGCCAATTGGTGAGATAGGTATTGCAAAATTGAATGCCAGATTCGATGATTAGAAGGGAGAAGATAATAAGAGTCATCCTAAGTAATCCTAGAGCATTGGGAACTAAGATGTAATTATCAAAAGTGTATTGTATCAGCCAGGGCCTAAGTGGGGCAGTGAAAGCCAGAATAATTGTAAGAAACAGCCCTAATGAAAATACTGTCTTGTATGGTAATGCATACCTGAAAACTCGTTTCAAGAGATCGAAATCAAATGCTTTCCCTGAAACTGATTCCATTTATTGCTTTTTTAATACAGATTCAGGATAGGAGATATGGATAAGGGAAAGTCCTTGAGCGGGTGCTGAAAAACCAGCCCTTTTTCTATCTTTAGATAAAAGAATGTCAGAAAAATCATTTAGAGCTAATTTACCCTGACCCAATTCAATCATAGTGCCAACAAGAGTCCGTACCATTCCTCTTAAAAACCGATTGGCAGTAATGTGGAAATTGAGCTTTCCATTTTTCTCTTCCCAGAAGGAATCAATGATATTGCAATCATTCGTATTGCTTTGGGTTTTGGATTTGCAGAAACTTGAAAAATCAGTATGGTCTAATATGATATTTGCCGCCTTTTTCATTTTCTTTTGATCAAGGGTGCCATACAAATAATAAGCATAATCATTATTAAATACATCCTTCTCCTGGGTTATCTGATATCTGTATGACCTTGAGATAGCATCAAAACGCGCATTTGAATCAGGGCCTACTAGATAAATTTTACAGACCGCTATATCAGGAGGTAAACATCCGTTTATTTTGTATATAATGTTCTTATCTGCTGAAGGGTCTTTTTTACAATCAAAATGGGCATAGAATTCTTTTGCATGTACTCCGGTGTCAGTTCTTCCGCAACCCATACATTGAATTTTCTCTTCAAGAATTATTGACAGGGCTTTGTTTAATTCTGCCTGTATAGTATTTGAATTGGGTTGTATTTGCCATCCATGATAATTACTCCCCCTATAGCTTAAACAAATAAAATAACGCACTTGCCTGTTATAATAAAATTGGCTGATTAATTGTGCGAGATGCTTTCAAGTATCCATTAAGCACTCTGATTTTTATATAATGGAACTACTTAAAGAATACTTAATGCCGCTGTTACACATTCTTCATCTTGCTTGTAATGACCGCCACTAATACCAATAGCTCCTACAAGTTTTTCGTTAACCATCAAAGGTGATCCGCCACCCAGCAATATGAAGTCCTCCAAGTGTCCAGCACCATTCATTAAAATAGGGTCATCTTTTATAAAACCATACCAGCTATCCCCTGTAGGCATGCCAAAACCTACCGCGGTTACTGCCTTTTTCCTGGAAGCATCTATAGATACTAAAGGGGCATTATCCATACGGTGGAAAGCCTTTGTTACACCACCTTCATCCACAATCGTGATTGATATCCCAAAGCCAATTTCTTGCGCCTTTGTCACAGCTTTTCCGATCATCTCTGTACAAATTGTCGCTGAAATTGACTCCTTTTCAAATATTATACTCATCTTGTTGTTATTTATGTTAGCTTATATTACAAAATTTCGAATCTGCTAAAACTAACTATTTTATTGGCATGTCTGACACAAATTGCCCTAAATAATCATTAATACTTTAGCTAGTTTTGTTTCTGAGGAAATTTAACAATATTTAACATTGCCTGGATTTGTACATACGATGAAATTATTATTTTTGCATTCTTGAAAACTATAAAAAATGGAAAAAATGATTGAAGAAGTAGTTCCAACTATGGATATTAAAGAACTTAATGAACGCATCGAAAAAGAGAGCGCCTTTGTAGATATAATTCATATGGAAATGGACAAGATCATTGTTGGTCAAAAACACATGGTTGAACGTTTATTAATTGGCTTGCTTTCCAATGGACATATCCTTTTAGAAGGATTGCCCGGTTTAGCAAAAACACTGGCGATAAATTCCCTGGCATCTATAGTGAAAGCTAAATTCTCCAGGGTTCAGTTTACACCTGACCTTCTCCCCGCTGACTTGATTGGCACCATGATATATAGCCAAAAGAAAGAGGAGTTTTCTGTTAGGAAGGGACCGATTTTTGCAAATTTTATCCTGGCAGATGAAATTAACAGAGCTCCAGCTAAAGTGCAATCTGCACTATTGGAGGCCATGCAGGAAAGACAGGTAACAATAGGTGAGCAAACATTTAAGCTGGATGAGCCATTTTTGGTATTAGCTACTCAAAATCCGATTGAACAGGAAGGAACCTATCCTTTACCTGAAGCACAGGTAGATAGGTTTATGCTTAAGGTGGTGATAGGGTATCCGAACAAGGAGGAAGAACGTATGATAATCAGGCAAAACATGGCTCCTGCATTTAAAAAAGTAGAACGGGTACTTAAGCCAGAAGACATTACAAAAGCAAGAAATGTTGTTAGGGAGGTTTACATGGATGAAAAAATAGAGAAGTACATTATTGATATCGTATTTGCTACCCGTGACCCTCAGGATTACAATCTTGAAAATTTCAGAAACCTGATCAGTTTTGGTGGATCTCCCAGGGCAAGTATTAATTTAGCCTTAGCGTCAAAAGCCTATGCTTTTATTAAGCGTAGGGGCTATGTAATTCCTGAAGATGTTAGAGCAGTTTGCACTGATGTTCTAAGGCATAGAATCGGCTTGACTTATGAGGCAGAAGCAGAAAATATCACTTCAGAAGAGATTATTTCCGAGATACTTAATACTGTTGAGGTCCCCTAGAAGACAGGCTTAAATACCTTCCTGATTCTTTGATTGGGAGAGAATCTAACAATTGCATTAATGGATACCTCTGAGTTGCTAAAAAAGGTAAGGAAGATTGAGATTAAGACAAAAGGCTTGTCTAATCAGATCTTCTCTGGTGAATACCATTCTGCTTTTAAAGGCAAGGGAATGACATTTTCAGAAGTAAGAGAATATCAGTTCGGTGATGATATTCGAGCTATCGACTGGAATGTTACAGCCCGTTTTAATGCACCATTTATCAAAGTGTTTGAAGAAGAGAGAGAGCTGACTGTAATGCTGATAATTGATGTATCCAGCTCTAAAGAATTTGGAACTAAACTGCAATATAAAAAAGAACTGGTTACTGAATTGTCTGCAGTTTTATCTTTTTCAGCAATACAAAATAATGACAAGATCGGCGTTGTTTTTTTCTCTGATAAAATTGAAAAGTTTATCCCACCCAAAAAAGGGAAAGCCCATATCTTGAGGATAATTAGGGAATTGATAAACTTCAAGCCTGAAAGCAAGAAGACCGATATCTCTAATGCCTTACAGTATTTCACCAATGTGATTAAAAAAAGATGTATAGCATTTTTGATCACAGATTTTCTGGACGAATCTTTTAGCCCTGGAAATACTGTTGGTGAAGACGCTCTTAAAATTGCCAACAAAAAACATGATATAGTTGCCTTAAGGGTTTATGATGAAAGGGAAAAGAAGATCCCAGCTATGGGTTTGGTTAAAATGCTGGATGCTGAATCTGGCAAATTCAGATGGATAGATACTTCAAATAAAAAAGTAAGAGAGAAGTTTGCATTATGGAATGCAGAAAATGACTCAAACTTAAATGCCTTATTTGGCCGCTGTGGTGTTGATTCTGTTTCTCTGAGAACAGACCAATCATATGTGAGACCCTTAATGTCACTTTTTAAACGAAGAGGGAGTAGATGACAGGAGATAAAATATATTCACGTTATTCTTTGATTTCGACTTGGGCCATGAGGCTTTGCCTGTTTATTCTATGTGCAGCCATAAACCCTGTTGTTAGTGCGCAAGACCTTCATGTAAAAGCAGAACTAGATACAAATGAACTATTAATAGGCGATCACATCAATTTAATCCTTTCTGTCCAATTTCCAGAAGGAAAAATATTGCTTTGGCCACAAATTGGCGACACGATAATAAAAGAGATTGAAGTATTAAATAGATCCGTTGAGGATACTTCTTTGGAGGTGGGGAAAGATATGTTAATAGTAAGCCGTAACTATACTATTACTTCTTTTGACTCTGGTTCCTATAATATTCCTCCGTTTATCTTCTCGTTTCTAGGCGATACAATAGGAGAAGTTGCAACTGACCCTTTGAGGATTACGGTAAAGACCATTGATGTTGATACTTCTAAGGTGTTCAAAGATATTAAATCACCTTTTGAAGTTCCTTATACTTTAGATGAGTTTATTCCACATATAATAATTGCTATCCTTATTCTAATCAGCTTACTATTAGGCTACTTGATATACAAAAAGCTAAGATCAAGAGAAAAGTCGGCACCTGAAATAATTGAGCCTGTAATTCCTCCACACATCATTGCATTAGAAAGTCTTAATATGTTAGAAAACAGCAAGTTATGGCAGCAAAATAAAGTAAAACTTTATTATAGTGATCTCACCGAAATAATAAGAACATATATTGAGAATCGATTTGATATCATTGCTATGGAGTTAACTACAGATGAGATAATTGCAGCCATGAGCTATGTTTCTGCTTCTAAAGAAAGCAAGGAAGAGTTAGGACATATGTTGCGTCTGGCTGATATGGTGAAATTCGCAAAATATAAGCCACTTGCAAATGAACATGAATCATGTATGAAGAAGGCATACGACTTCGTGAATGCAACGAAACATACAATTTTTGAATCTGCAACCAACACTGAAGATTCTAAGATTGTTAATTTACCACCTGAGTAATGGACCAGATTATTTTTGCAAATAAAGAATACTTTTATTTATTGGCTGTCATACCTCTCATGGCTATCTGGTATTGGAGAAAGCACAATAAGGTGAGGGCAGAAATTCAAGTTGCTACATTGCGGAGCTTTGAAACTTCTGCTCCTAGTTTGAAGGTCTATTCGAGACACATTCTTTTTATTCTACGATTGCTTGTACTTACCGCTTTAATTACTTGTATGGCAAGACCCCAGTCAAGTACGAGCTGGCAAAATGTAACAACTGAGGGGATTGATATAGTCATGGCCCTGGATATATCCGGCAGCATGCTGGCAGAGGACCTTAAACCCAATCGTCTGGAGGCTTCCAAGGAAGTAGCCTTGGATTTTATAGAAAACAGGGCCAATGATAGGGTAGGGTTGGTCGTTTTTAGTGGCGAAAGTTTTACACAGTGCCCACTTACCACTGATCATGCAGTCTTAAAGAATCTGTTTAGTGATATTAAAAGTGGCATGATTGAAGATGGCACAGCAATTGGAATGGGCTTAGCTAATGCTGTTAATCGCCTTAAAGACAGTAAGGCAATAAGCAAGGTTGTGATATTGTTAACAGATGGGGTAAATAATTCGGGTTTAGTTGCACCGCTAACTGCTGCTGAGATTGCTGAATCATTTGGTATTAGGGCGTATACAATTGGTGTTGGTTCAGAAGGTATGGCACCCTATCCATTTAAAACCCCTTTTGGGATTAAATATCAGAATGTGGAAGTGAGAATTGATGAGGATATGTTAAAAGAAATCGCGAGCATGACAGGAGGAAAATATTTCAGGGCCACCAATAATAAGAAGCTGGAAGATATTTATGAGGAGATAGATCAATTAGAAAAATCTAAGATAGAAGTAACAGAATTTAGAAAAAAAACAGAAAGGTTTTTGCCATTTGCTATCATTGGTGGCATACTTTTACTGCTAGAAATATTGCTTAGGAACTCTGTATTTAAGAGTATCCCTTGACAAAATATTATTAGTCAACAATGGAACAATTACGTCTTGCGAATTTGGAATATACAGAAGCCTTATGGATCATGCTGGGAGCTACTTTGCTCTTATCTATTGTCTTCTGGCTTATGCAAAGATGGAAAAAAAGAACATTGGCCCTCTTTGGAACAGCAAGTCTTATTGGAAATTTAATGCCAGATGTATCTAGGACAAGACCTGTTTTCAAGTTCATTTTACTGCTACTTTCTCTTTGGTTAATTATCATAGGAATTGCAAATCCGCAAATAGGTTCAAAAATGGAGGAGGTAAAACGCGAGGGGGTAGACATAATTATTGCTCTTGATCTCTCTAATTCAATGTTAGCTGAGGATATTAAACCTAACAGGCTTACAAGGGCAATACTAGCTGTTTCAAAACTGATCGATAAACTGCAAGGTGATAGGATTGGCTTAATAGTATTTGGCGGTGAAGCATATGTGCAACTTCCAATAACAACTGATTATTCAGCTGCCAAGCTTTTCTTATCAACCATTAGTACAGACATCATGCCCACACAAGGTACAGCTATAGGTGCTGCCATTGAATTGGCAGTTCAGTCTTTTGGTTCTAATGATCTTGAAGGGCAGGAAGAAACAAAGAAAACAATTATTGTAATTACTGATGGTGAAAACCATGAGGATGATGCAATAGAACAGGCTCAGCTGTCCTTAGAGAAGAATATTACTATACACACCATTGGAATGGGCTTATCAAAGGGAGGTCCAATTCCGATATACCGTAGGGGAATCCAAACTGGATACAGGAAAGATAAGGCAGGCAATACAGTTATTTCTAAATTGAATGAAACCATGCTGCAACAAATCGCAGTGGCTGGGGGAGGTTCTTATATCCGTGCAAATAATATACAAACTGGCCTTGTTGCACTCTTCTCAGAACTTAATAAGATGGAGAAGGTGAATATTGGTTCCAAAGTATTTACAGATTATGAGGACAGGTTTCAGTACTTTCTGGGGCTTGCTATAATCTTGTTATTTTTAGAATTTTTTGTCGGTGAGAAGAAGAACAAGTATTTGCGTAGAATTAAGTTATTTGATTAAAGGTTTATTGTAATGAAAACATCAGCTAAAGTATTTGTTCTTGCTCTTTTGGGTTTTTCAATGTCCTTTTACTGTCATGGACAAGAGGATAAAAAGAGTATAAGAAAGGGTAACCAATTTTATGAAGATGCTAATTATGAAGAAGCAGAACAAAACTATCGACAGGCTTTGGATGAGAACTCAAATTCATTTGAAGGGGCCTTTAATCTCGGAGATGCAGCATATAGGCAAGAGAAATATGAAGATGCGATTGCTCAATTTGATTTGAGCTCCAAACAATTGGAAGACAATGATAAGGTTTCAAAATCATACCATAACCTTGGAAACTCCTATCTGAAATCAAAGGATTATGAAAAGAGTGTTGAGGCTTTCAAGAATGCTCTCAGGAACGATCCTTCTGACTCCGATTCCAAATATAATCTTGCTTATGCTCAGCAGAAACTAAAGGAGCAACAGAAGCAAGAGCAACAGAAAGATGAAAAAAACGAAAATAAGGACGATAAAGAGGATCAGAAGGAAAAACAAGAAGAAAAGAACGACCAGCAAAAGCAAGAGAAAGAACAAAACAAAGAAGATAATCAGAAGAATAAAGAAAAACAAGATCAGCAGCCTGAGAAAAAACCCGGTAAAATGTCAAAGGAAGATGCGCAAAGAATCTTAGATGCATTGAAAAATGAGGAACAGAATATTCAGGAGAAACTGAAAAAGAAAAAGCTTAAAGCAACTAAGATTAAAATTGAAAAGGATTGGTAGCATGGTGCAGAGATTATTTTATATAGCGTTACTTATCTTGCTTTCTTTCGGAATGTCAGTCGGACAGGCGTTCAAATTTACTTCTAGCGTCAGCAAGAGCCAGGTAGCACTTGGTGAACGATTTCAGCTGGAATTTACTGCAAATGGAAAAACCTCCAATTTTATCCCCCCTTCTTTGAAGTCATTTAATATCCTGTCTGGACCCAACCAGTCCACTAGTATGCAATACATCAATGGCAACTATTCTCAGAGCATTACCTATTCTTATACACTTTCTGCACCGAGACTTGGTAAATATACCATTGCTAGTGCTGTGATAAATTCTGGTGGCAAGAATTATAAATCAAACCAAATCCAGGTCAATGTTGTAAAAGGAAAAGGAAATCAGGTAGCTAAGCGGCAACAAAATAAGAAAGCCAATGCTCAGAATGTATCGAGTAAAAACTTGTTCCTGGAAGCAAAAGTTGGAAGAACATCAGTATATCAGGGAGAACAAATACCGGTAACATATACCATTTACTTCAGGGTAGATATTGTTAGGAATGAGGTATCTAAGCTGCCTGATTTTAATGGTTTTTGGACTCAGGACGTAAAGATGCCTCAACAGGCAAAAGTTTATACTGCTAACATTGATGGCGTACGATATCAGGCAGCAGACCTGAAGAAGACAATATTGTTTCCTCAACGAAGTGGAAAGCTGGAAGTTGGACTCATGGAATTTAAATGTGTCGTTAGAACCAGGTCTCAAGGGCGCAGGTCAATTTTTGATGGTTTCTTTGGCGGATATAAAGACGAAGAGTACATTGTTACCTCTTTGCCGATCAAAATAAATGTAAAACCCCTGCCTGAGAAAGGTAAGCCCAATGATTTTAATGGAGCAGTTGGAAACTTCAGGTTTAATTCATCAATTGATAAAGATGAGCTTAAAGCTAATGATGCAGTAAACCTAACTGTAAAAATTTCAGGCACTGGAAATCTCAAATTAATTGCACCCATGGACTTTCAGCTCCCTCCTGATATTGATAGGTTTGACCCTAAAATTGTAGATAATATTACTACAAACAGTAATGGCGTATCAGGATCTAAAACATTTGAATATCTGCTGATTCCTCGTCATGCCGGCGAGTTTAAGATTCCACCAATCAGTTTCAGCTATTTTGACCCCATGAAGAAACACTACAAAACGCTGAGCTCACCCGAGTACATACTAAAAGTGGCGAAAGGGGATGAGGAAACTACAACCACCCTCTCCACCATCAACAAAGAGAATGTCAAGTTTATTGGAAGTGATATTATGTTTATCAAGAAGCTTCCTTTTGTACTGCACGAGCAAGGAAAGAAATTCTTTCTGACACCAGCATTTTTTACTGCTGCCTGCTCTCCAATAATCTTGTTGTTTCTGGGTTTGTTTATTAGAAGAAGATCGATTGAGCAAAGTAGTAATATTGTTTTAGTTAAGAGGAAGAGGGCCAGGAAGCTTGCCAGAAAGCGCCTTGCATCTGCAAAGAAACATATGGCAGGCAACCAGAGGAGCCCATTTTATGAGGAGATACTAAAAGGCCTTTGGGGATATGTTAGCGATAAGTTAAATGTAAGGGTGGCTGACCTCTCCAAAGAATCAATCCGAAGTTCTTTGCTTAATAGGCAGGTAAGTGAAAGCACCATTGAAGAACTGACGATTGTTCTTGATAAATGTGAATTTGCCCAATATGCTCCAGCTGGTGCTGAAGGGGAAATGACAGAAGTTTATCAGCAATCATTGAATTTGATCGGAAAAATTGAAAGTGAGATTACTTAATAAAAGTTAATGTATTTTATGGTAAAAAGACTTGAATATTTCATGCTGACTGCACTATTAAGCATTCTTAGTGTTGGAATTACATTTGCATTGGACCATGAAGCAGTCATTGAGAAAGCCAATGGACTTTATAGCGAGGGGGAGTTTACTGCTGCAGCTGAACTATATGAACAAGTTATTTCAGATGGGAAAGAAGCTTCTGAACTTTATTATAATCTGGGGAATGCTTACTATAAGGCGGGCAATATTCCGGCAGGGATACTAAATTATGAAAGGGCCAAAAAACTGAGCCCTAACGATGAAGACCTTGTTTTTAATTTAAAACTGGCTAACCTGAAAACGGTAGATAAAATTGAAGCAATTCCCAATTTTATTATTGGTGATATAGGAAATGAGCTAAAGGACCTGTATTCACAAGATGCCTGGGCTTGGATAAGCGTTATAGGCATTTGGCTTGCTAGCTTGTTGTTTTTTGCCTTTGTTGGATCTGCAATAAGGGGACTAAAAAAACTGTTTTTCGTTCTAAGCATGATAGCCCTGCTATTAAGCTTGATTGCATTCACCTTTACATATAACAAGTACTTGGAAACTTACAAGGAGATTGAAGCAATTGTGTTTTCTCCTACCATTACAATCAAAAGTTCACCGGATGAAAAGGGAATCGCTCTCTTTGTTTTACATGAAGGGACTAAAGTGCTGGTATTAGATAAGTTGGGAGGCTGGTATAAGATAAAATTGGCCAGTGGCAGCATTGGCTGGATTCCATTATCTAGCATTGAACAAATATGATTAGGATAGGTTTACTTTCCGACACACATAATTACCTGAATCCTGCGGTTTTTGAGCATTTTAAAGACTGTGATGAAATATGGCATGCTGGTGATATAGGAACAGCAGCTATTACAGATGCTATTGCCGAATTCAAGCCAGTTCGGGCAGTTTATGGTAATATTGATGGTACAGACATAAGAAAAATATTTCCTGAGCACCTGATGTTTAGGTGTGAGCAAATGAAGGTGTGGATAACACATATTGGAGGATATCCAAACAGGTATGATCATAGAGTTAAAGAATTGATCCATAGAAATCCCCCTGACCTGTTTATATGTGGGCATTCTCATATATTGAAGGTAATTTATGATAAAAAACTCAGCCTGCTTCACCTCAACCCCGGTGCTGCAGGCAAATACGGTTTTCAAAAGGTTTCCACACTCTTGCGGTTTACAATAGATAAAAAAGAAGTAAAAGACCTTCAGGTCATTGAATTGGGAAAACGAAGATAGGATGATGAACTTAGGCCTGATACAATAAATTAGCGGATCCTATCTACAGAACGGATTAGATCATTGTCTTTTTTGATCGACCTGGAAGCAAGAAAAGTTAAAATAGTTGCGATAATAGGAAGAAAGGCTCCAAATTTATAGCTGATCATTGATTCTTTCATATTCATAGCGTCTAATACCCCCTGGTTGTCATAAAAAAATAACACAAAGATCACTCCTAGTAAAACCAATAGGTTGAGCTTGCATACTTTTATCTGAAGCATTCTCTTTTTATAAAGAAATATGGTTAGAAGATTGATCAGGCAAGCAAATATTATCATTATAGGAACCCCTAAGAGAAATGGAAAATCAAATCCAAGCAATACAATATTTGAAAGATCTATTGCATGTCCTGGTAGGTCATGGTTTTTGCTAACAATTTGGCCGAAAGGAATAACAAACATCAGCAAGGACGCCACAGCTGAGCAAAATAAATATACAGACTGGATTCTTTGAATCATAATTTGGGGTATATGGAATCACTAAGGCACTGCAAGTAAAGAATTTTTTTCAAAATTTCTTTCAAATTAATAATAATTCGTATTATTGCAGTTGAATTCTCACCTGAAGAAGATTATCTGTTCATAGAAATATTAGTTTTCTTATACTTTCAAATCATTCTAAAGAGGATTATTGATCCGAATTACAAACATTCATTTTATAAATTGAAACAGGGATATAACAGTCCCATATTGAGTTTTTTTTAATAACCTGAAATTCTTATTATTTTATCATGATTATGTACGATATACTTGAATTAAACAAGAAATTAGTTGCTGAACTAAAGGATATAGCGAAATCACTGGATGTGCCAGATTATGAGGCGCTGAAGAAAGATGACTTGGTTTATAAAATTTTAGACCAACAAGCGGTTAATCCCAAGTTAGAAATTCAAAAACCTGTAGAATCAGAAAGCAAAGCCTCTTCAGAAGGTGCTGGTCAGGAAGCAAAACAAAATACTAATACAGACATTGCTGAACCAACAGGAAAAGAAGAGCAGCCTGCTGCTTCGAATTCTAACGATCAAAAAGACACGAATCGAGAGCGATTTAAACGCAATGATCAACGTGGAAGAGATGGAGGAGATGCCAGAAATCAAAACCGCAGGAAAGATGACCGCCCTAATAAATTCATCAAGAAGGAAGATGAGTATGAGTTTGAAGGAATAATATCCAGTGAAGGGATATTAGAGATCATGCCTGATGGTTATGGATTTCTCAGATCTTCAGATTACAATTATTTCAATTCACCAGATGATATATACGTCTCTCAATCACAGATCAAGCTGTTTGGATTAAAAACAGGAGACACAGTTAAAGGAAGTATAAGGCCGCCAAAAGATGGTGAAAAGTATTTCCCTTTAATACGGGTTGAGCTCATTAACGGACAAGACCCTAATGACATTAGAGACAGGGTGCCTTTTGAGCATCTAACACCCTTGTTTCCTCAGGAAAAGTTCGATTTAACAGGTCCTAAAGGGAATCTGTCTACCAGGATAATAGATATGTTTACGCCGATTGGTAAAGGGCAGAGAGGCATGATTGTGGCTCAGCCAAAAACGGGTAAAACGATCCTGCTTCAGGATATTGCCAATGCTGTAGCGGAGAATCATCCTGAGGTTTACCTGATTGTTTTGTTGATAGATGAACGGCCTGAAGAGGTTACTGAGATGGAGCGAAATGTAAAAGCTGAAGTTGTCGCTTCTACTTTTGATGAACCTGCTGAAAAACATGTTAAAGTGGCCAATATTGTATTGGAAAAGGCCAAGAGAATGGTTGAATGTGGCCATGATGTGATGATTCTTTTAGATTCAATCACCAGGTTAGCCAGGGCTTATAATACGGTCTCTCCTGCCTCTGGAAAGGTGCTTTCCGGTGGTGTTGAAGCCAACGCACTACACAAGCCAAAACGATTCTTTGGTTCTGCAAGAAAGATTGAAGATGGCGGCTCTTTAACCATCATTGCCACAGCTCTTATTGATACCGGTTCCAAAATGGATGAAGTGATCTTTGAGGAGTTTAAGGGAACAGGAAACATGGAGCTTCAGCTGGACAGGAAAATTGCCAACAAGCGGCTTTATCCTTCAATTGATATTGTTGCTTCAAGTACTCGAAGGGATGACCTGCTGCTCGAAAAAGTAAGTCTCCAGAAGATCTGGATCTTAAGAAACCATTTAGCGGATATGAATGCATTGGAGGCGATGGAATTCTTAAGAGACAGGGTCAAGAACACCAAAACTAACGAGGAGTTTCTTATATCCATGAATGGATAGGTTTATGATTGTGGGCTTTACTTCGCATTTTGAAGACACTTCCTCTTAAATATGGTATATTTACTGGGTCTGCTGCCGTTTCCTGGAAGTTGGCAGAGTATTATCTAAACCTGAATGTCAATACCATAGGGGCCTGGGCAGGCTTTATTCCTTATTTCGTACTGTTGATAGGTGTATTTATTGGCATCCTGACTCAGAGGCTTAATAAAAAGTCTGGTGCTGGACTGCTGGACTTCAAACAAGGGGCGCGAACTGGGGTAGTGATTTCACTTGTTACAGGGATCATCCTTGCCATCTTTGGCTTTGTCTATTGCAGTTTTATTAATCCTGAGTTTCTGGAACAGTATCTTGCCATGACCAAAGATCTTATGCTAAAGGATAAGCAGCCTGCGGAGATCATTGAAAAAGAAATGCAGATGATCAAGGATTCTGCCTCACTTGGCCGCTTGATGTTCCGCTCCTTTACCACTTCCCTTTTTATTGGGATGCTTGGCTCTT
>DTSC01000360.1 GCA_012965625.1 Flavobacteriales bacterium
TCCAGCACACCTTCTTTTTTCAACACCCCTACTACCAGCTCTACGAACTCACCGGGTTCAGGATGGTATTCACCATCCCCATCTTCATCACTTTTAATCTCAATATTGTATTTCACAAGAGGCAAGCCATTTTCTTTCACATAGGCTTCGGACGCTTTGATGGCTTCCGACAAAAGGGGCTTTACCGTACGCATCTTTTCTTGTCCCTCGAATCGTGGATGCTCTTTAGAACCACAATCATAAGCGGCGATCTCCTCATAATCCATTTGGTAAAAGTTGTACGATTTCTGATCGAGCATGCCGATCTCCTCACCAGCAGTATCTAAACATATCTCACTGGAGAGATAGGGTTCATGAGAAACGACGACCTTCTTGTCTTTGGAGATGACCACATCCAGCTCAAGGGTATTGACACCAATCTCGAGGGCTTTGATAAATCCCTCTATTGTATTTTCAGGCAATAGGCCACGGCATCCGCGATGACCTTGCAGATCAATGTCTTTCACAGCATGTTCTTGAGTAGAACAACCTGCAGCCAGCAATACAGCCATTCCCAATTTTATTATGCTCTTCATTTTTCACAAATATTAATCGATCAATTTTTATTTAATACTTTCCCAAAAGGCACTCTCAAAGGTACAATAACATTTCACTCAGGGGTTTTCGACTTTACCCAATCACACAAAAAGCCAAACACTTTCTCCTTTTCAGGCTCGTTATGAGGCTCATGCTTCAAACCATCCCAAATTTTTAGCTCAACCTTTTCATCCGCCGTATTGGCAAACTCAGAGCTGGCTACACATGAAGTAAGGGCATCCTTATCTCCATGAGTAAGCAATGCAGGGATCGACAGCTTATTCGCATTTTCCAAAGCCCAAAGACCAGCGCTGTAGACGGTAAAGAACAAACCGGCTGAGATCTTGTCGTGCACCAAAGGATCTTCTTCATAGGCTCGTATTACTGCAGGATCACTGCAAAGTGCATTGGTATCAATCTCGTTCCTTTGTGTAAAGGATGGAAAGATCCCATTCATCATCTTACCAAGCTTAACCTTAAAGGCCGGGGGCTCAAAAGCCAGCCTGTACCAGGGAGAAGAAAAAATGGCTCCAGAGATACCTTGAGTGTTGCGGCGCAAAACATAATTGGTAACAATATTTCCACCCATGCTATGGCCAAAAAGAAAAATAGGTACATTGGGAAAGTCTGATTTTGCTTTGTCAACCAACAAGGATATATCATCCAAGAGATGGTTATAGGTTGGTGTATGTCCCCTTGGACCCTCTGACTTTCCATGTCCGCGCAAATCCATGCCCATGATTCCGGTTCCATTGTTATTCATGTAATCGGCCATAGGTGCAAACCTGCCGATATGTTCGCCCAATCCGTGCACTAAACAAATTACTGCCTGAATATTTGAAGGCATCCATGACTGGCCAGCAAGAAGAAGGTCGTCATTAGATTTAATTTCAAAAGAAGAATATGACATTTTGCAAAATTAATTAAAAAACATCCTTGTATTGAATATGCCAAAGATGGGAAATTTATGACTCATGATAATAAACAAATGTCATTTTAATTCTAATCAGAATATCCAAGCTAAAATTAATTAATTTTGTCTAATAAATTAAATAGCCAAAGATGAAGCTAAAGAACAACGTTTATCAAATAGGTGGCATAGATGTATTGGAAATAACCAAAAAATACGGAACACCTGTTTATGTTTATGATGCCGATAAGATTACTGCCCAATACAAACGCCTCATAAACGCTTTTACAGATGTAAATGTGAAGATCCGTTATGCTTGCAAGGCTTTGACGAACCAAAACATCCTTACCATCTTAAAGAATTTAGGTTCTGGGCTGGATACTGTTTCTATAGAAGAGGTTCAATTAGGATTAAAGGCAGGTTACTCCCCAGATGAGATCATCTTTACGCCTAACGGAGTGTCCATTGCAGAGATCAATGAAGCCCTTGCGCTAGGAGTTAATATCAACATTGATAATATCTCTATCTTAGAGCAGTTTGGAAATATTCATGGTGGCAAGGCCCCTATATGCATCCGTTTAAATCCACATATTATGGCTGGAGGAAATTACCAGATCTCTACTGGTCATATAGATTCTAAATTTGG
>DTSC01000361.1 GCA_012965625.1 Flavobacteriales bacterium
CGAGAGAGAGGAAAAACACATTTCATTGCTAAAGGGGGCAGAAAAACAAATTAGCAAGGCTTTGGATCAACTGAGTCTGTTGTACACAAATAATATAAACCTTAATAATGAGAATAGGAAAATTCTTAAATCACTCATAAAAATTCAATCTGATAGTCAAACAAAATAATCAAAAAAATTTAAAAGGGGATACATCATGGTTTGCGTTTTAGCGACACTTAAAGTCAAAGAAGAAAAAATTTCTGAATTTGAAAAAATATTCATTGAGTTAACTGATCAAGTCAGATCAAACGAAGAAGGTAATATTTTTTACCAAGTTGCAAAAGATCGTGAACAGGAGAATACATATGTTGTTTTGGAGCATTATAATGACCAAGACAGTGTTGATGCACACGGAAAAAGCGATCACTTTAGGGCAGCAGGAGCAAAAATAGGCACATGCCTAGATGGAGCTCCAATCATTAAATATCTTGATTCTGTTAAGTAACTAATAGAAATAAATACTATCGTCTGCCAACTCGGCTTCTGCTGCAGCGGCGGCTATTTTGTCGGATTCACGTCTGGCTTGTTTGGCTTCTATGAGTCTGACCCATCTACGTGCATCAGATTCCATATCTTCATATCCAGTCGACCTTTTAAAAGCAAAAAGTGCGGGTTTTTCGTGTTCAATTCCCTTTTTGTTTCGGGTAATTCCAAGTAATAACCAAGCTCTTCCTGGATTATCCAAGTCACCCTTTTTGATTGCGTACTTGATATAATTTTCTGCGTTTTCCCATTCTTCTTCCTGCATGAAAGTTTGACCCAACCTTAAGAATAACTCACCGTCTTCCGACATTTCTGCGGCTTTCTGAAGAGGAGGTATTGCTTTTGACCATTCACGAGAAGAAAGCCAAGCATTTGCAAGTTGTTCCCAATACTTTTCTTCATCCTTAATTTTATAATTATGATAAGCTTAAACGGTCTTTTTTTAAATAAGTGGAGATAACTTTTGAGTAAATATAAATCCATAATTGTAGATCTTCCTGCTGAAAAGATTTCACGCATAACACTAAATAGGCCCAAACAAAGAAATTCATTATCAGCAAATTTGAGAACAGAACTCTTCCAAACTCTTGAAGAAAATGATATGAACCCGGAAATAAGCGTAACCATAATTAGAGGTTCTGGAAAAGCATTTAGCGCAGGTTATGATCTTAAGAGATCTGGTGAAGAAACTGACCCTTATTATACTGCCGGTGGATTAAGTTATTGGCCTAGGCATGTGGTAGAAGGTTGTTTTAAAATATGGGATCTAGCAAAGCCCGTAATTGCACAAGTGCATGGATATTGTTTGGCTGGTGGAACCGAGTTAGCTCAGTCTTGCGACTTAGTTTATGTGGCAGAGGACGCAACTATAGGATATCCTGTCGTAAGAAACATTTCTCCTCCCGATAATCAATTTTTCCCTTGGATTGTTGGTATGAGGAAAGCAATGGAGCTTATGTTAACGGGTAACTCTATTTCAGGAAAGGAAGCTGCTGATTATGGGTTTGCCAATTCCGCTTTTCCTGCCGATATCCTTGAAGAAAAAACATTGGAAATAGCTAAAAATGTAGCTGAAGTACCACAGGATGTTCAACAATTTAATAAAAGAGCAGTTCACAGGCAAATGGAGTTGATGGGTATTAGAGCAGCCTTAAAAGCTGGTACAGAAATACAACAACTTTCAATGCACACAAAGTCGGCAAGAGATTTCTTTAAAAAAGTTTCCGAAGATGGTTTGACAGAAGCCCTTAGTGAGAGAGACTCTAAATACGGTGATTACAGAGAGAAAAAGACTGAAAAAGACTGAATGGATTTAGGGAATGGAAAGTAAAGAAAGAGTTCTAACTTTAGCCTCAGCAGCAAGAAGAGCGGGTATCGATCCTGAAGAATTACGCCAATTGATTGCTGGAGGAACCCTAGATGTTGTTGAAACTGAAGGTGGAAATATTTTAATAGGAGAAAATGCTCTAAAAGGAATTATAAAAGATATTCAAACTGTCGAAGCAACTAAACCAAATATTGGAAGTATTATACCTGATGAAATCAAAGGTCTTTTAGCACAAGCTGCAAGTTTTATTGAGAGACAGGAAAATGAATTATCGATTTA
>DTSC01000362.1 GCA_012965625.1 Flavobacteriales bacterium
ATTATTTTCATGTTCACTCTAAATGTATTTAAACAAATCAAATTGATATTTGGAATTAAGTTTCTGCAATTCTTCGACAATTTGAACAGTCGAAATAGATATCTTTTTATTGGAAATTGGGGTTGGGCGATTGTATTTCTTACGATTCTAATCAAACTCTTATTTTTTAAGCTTTCAGAAACTAGCTACAGGTCAATGGCTAAGATGAAAAAACTAAACCCAAGAATGCAAGCGCTTAAAGAAAGGTTTGGAGATGACAAAAAAAAATACAGCGAAGCTTTAATGAAAATGTATAAGGAAGAAAAGGTTAACCCTCTTGGAGGGTGCCTGCCAATATTAATACAAATACCAGTTTTTATCGCTCTTTATTGGGTTTTGATTGAAAGCGTTGAGATGAGGCAAGCGCCTTTTGTTGCTTGGATAAAAGACCTTTCTAGCGCAGACCCGCTTTACATACTTCCAATTTCCATGGGGATAACAATGTATATTCAGCAAAAGCTGAACCCAACCCCTGTGGACGCAATGCAGCAAAAAATATTCATGGTGTTGCCTTTTGTCTTTACAATTCTTTTTGCAACATTCCCATCAGGCCTGGTGTTGTATTGGTTGACCAATAATGTACTTTCGATAGGGCAACAGCACGTAATAAATAAAAGGGTCATGAACCTTTAAAGTTAGATGAGTGCAAACGACACTATTGCTGCAATATCAACTCCACCTGGGAATGCCGGGATAGGGATTGTCCGTGTTTCAGGACCTGGAGTCCCCAAGCTTATTACAAAACTTTTTAAAGAAACACTTAAGCCTAGAGAGGCATCCCTAAGAAAGGTCTATGACCTGGATGGACAAGCAATAGACAATGCAATAGCAATCTATTATAAGGAACCAGAATCTTATACGGGAGAAGAGGTATTGGAAATTCATGCACATGGGAACCCAGTAATATTAGAAACAATATTAAATAACATAACAAAAAAAGAAGCTAGGCTTGCAAAACCTGGTGAATTTACCGAAAAAGCATTTTTAAATAATAAAATAGATTTAACACAAGCCGAAGCAGTGTCAGACTTGATAACTTCTAGAAACCTATCTGCAGTTAAGGGGGCCTATAACTCTATGCAGGGCGTATTTTCAAAAAAAATAATAGAAACAACGGAAAAATTACTTGAGTTACGAGCGAGAATAGAAGCGGCAATTAATTTTCCTGAGGATGATGTTCCAGAAAGCAGCAAAAAAGAAATAAAAAAAGAACTTGCACACATAAAAGAAAGAGTTGAAAAAATAATTATTGGGACAAACATCGGGATTGAGTTAAACAAACAAAATACTTATTGTGTTGTAGGTCAACCAAACACAGGAAAATCCTCTATGATAAATTTATTGTTAGGAGATGATGCATCTATAGTTTCTAGTATCCCAGGAACAACAAGAGACTCAATTCAATATGAAGTTAAGTTTGGTGATTGTTCGTTTATGATAATTGATACAGCAGGACTAAGGAAACCAGAGAACCAAATTGAAAAAGCAGGGATCAAAAAAACAAAAGATGCACTATCCAAAGCTAATAGAGTTATGTATATGGTAGATGATCAAATTGGTTTTTCAGATGAAGACGATAAAATAATTAATAAATTTGAAATAAAAAACTATGACTTAATATTTAATAAAATTGATTTGACAAAAAAAGACCCAAGCATACAACATGGAGACATTGGAAAAATTTATATATCAGTTAGAAAAAACAAAGGAATAGAGTATGTAAGAGACCTAATAAAGAAGCATAATCTCAAAACAAATGTCTCTGAGAACACCGTGACAGCAAGAGGTAGGCATTTAGAGGCGGCTAAAAATGCTTTGCAGTCACTTTACAATGCACAGAAATATCTTGATAATGATGAATTAGAATTAATTGCTGAAGAGCTAAAATCATCACACGAACAGCTTTTTCTAATCACGGGAGGCAACAGTTCAGATGAGCTTCTTGCTAAAATTTTTTCAGAATTTTGTATAGGGAAGTAAATGATAAAATATGGAGTAATTGTAATCGGTGGAGGACACGCAGGGTGTGAGGCCGCGCATGTATCCGCGAGATCTGGGGTAAAAACACTTCTGATTACAATGAAAATTGAC
>DTSC01000363.1 GCA_012965625.1 Flavobacteriales bacterium
CACGGAATGAAACGACTGCTGCCAGTTCTGATGGGTTTTGGTGTGCTTCTGGGAAGTATGGGGGAGGGTTTTGCACTTCCCCCGTGTCCCGGCAGTCTTTTAGTTAAATACTGAAGAAGCTGCCGATTTGTACCATTTAATAGCCACGTCCTTATTTTTTGGCATTCCAGCACCAGTCTCATAAGCTTCAGCCAGAAAGTAAGCTGCAAGGTCATTGTCGCCCAAGGCACTTCTCTCAAACCAGAAAGCGGCTAGTGTTGGATTATTACCAAGCCACTTCTCATCAGTATACAAGTCGCCAATGCTATACTCCGCATTACTATCACCTTGTTGCGCTGCCTTGAGGTACCAGTCATAGGCCTTCTTATAATCTTTAGTTACACCTTTGCCATGTTGAAAGGCCCATCCTAGAGAGTATTGAGAATAATAATCTCCTTTCTCAGCAAGTGGCTGATAAAGGGAAAACGATTTTTTATAATCCTTTTTCTTGTAAGCATCACTTGCGGGCTTTTTAATGTTATCTGGCGCTTGATAGCTGTATGACTTCTCTACAATCTCTATTTTATTGATCTTTATATAATCGAAACCCGCTGTCTTAATTCGAATTGGTTCTATAACCCTCTCTCGCCAAGTAGGATCCAGACCAATCCATTCACCACCTAACGCAACTTCCGCCCACGCATGTGCGCCAAAACCAGGCGCCTTATCTACATCGTTATATACCAGACCCAAGGCCTCTCGTGCAGGGATCCCAGCTGCCCGAGCAAGGGTAGTAAATAAAATTGCATGCTCAGTGCAATCGCCTTTATGACGATTCATAATCTCTAATGCATCCTCACTATTAGCCATATAATCATCTATTAAAGTGTTGCTGACGAAAGCAAGAAGCCGCCAGACTTTTTCATTATCAGTCTTGGCCCCGTTTAGTATCTCTTTCACTAGTGCAGTAATTGTTGGAGATTTTATCGGATATTTGGCTGTTCCCTGTAATTCCTTTGCATATGCAGTTGGATCAAATTTTTCTCTATATTGGGTCTTTGATCCAAGTGAGATTGAATAGGAGCCATCCTTATTTTTCTTTGTTATTTGTTGGAAGCTATTTTTTATGTCTATTGGCGGTGAACTTGATATTTTCAATTTGAGTAAAGATAATTTTTGATAATCCTTTATGGGTTCTTTGATTTTAAGGCTAGCGGTTTCGTTAATATTAAAAAAATTAATGTCACTTTGCGCCACCTTTTCTGGCTCAAGAAACAATTTTAATGGGCCTATCGAAAATTCTATGGTTGTACCGTCTGAAAGGACAGTTCCCTGCATTTCTCCCAAATCTTCATATTTCAAGAGTACCGTGTATTTTTTTACTTTTTTCCCTCCTATTAAGGTTTGTTTTTTTTCTATTAATTTATTTTCAATTCTTTCAGCCTTGCCAGTTGCGCAGTCTATTTCTAAAGAGGTTATACGGCTTCCAATTTCGGGATTAGACCGAACCCACATTATGGAGTTCAAATACATCTGTAGATTATAATTTTTGCTCCACGGTAATTTGGTTTTAGTCCCCTTTGGACTTTGAACGACTAAAAAATCATCCACAACGGTAGCGCTGTTTACACTTCTAACGTTTGCCGCTGATTCATCATTCTCGTTTGAACACTTTAAAAACTCTCCCGTAATGAGGTTAAAGTACTGTTTCATGGTAATGGTAGTAGTAAAATTTTTATTTTCCTCTTTTTGTTTCAGCACTAAATTTAGGGTTTCTATCAGGTAGTTATGCTTGGCATCTTTTGCAAATACATGGGATGCATAACCATATTTTTTATCTTTTAAATAGATACCATACCAAATTTTTTTATTTAGGTTTTCCTCTATAAATGTCTTTATAGGTTCGGAGAGAGCGCCAGTTTCTTTGGACTGTGTTGACGAAAGGCAAATAGTATTCCACGCAATTATTAATCCACAAGTACAAGTAAATGTGAGAAGTCTTTTAAAAAGTGGTTGTCGTAAAAGCCAGTATTTCATCGTTCGTTAGTTATCCCAGTTGGCTACAGAGTCAGACCTAGAACTCTCATACCCAGAGCTTAATCCAGATCAAAGCCTAATGCCAACTAACTTCAATTCTTCCCCACTT
>DTSC01000364.1 GCA_012965625.1 Flavobacteriales bacterium
CCCAAACTAAACTCAATTTATAAAAGGTTTTATGATGGTAACTAAATAGATTATTATGTATAAGTTCCTATACTATATCCTAAATTTATTTATCTTTTATTCTTTTTATACAAATGTTTCTTTTGGGCAAAAATCATTGCCTAGTATTCAATACAACCAAGGTGCAAGTGTCAATCCTGATAGCAGCTCTTCAATGGCAAAAATGAATGGGAATGGTTTTCTTGGTCAGATTTACAATTCTTCTTCTTGTGGGTTAAATTATTGTACGGCCTCAATGATGACAGCTACCAGATATACGTCGTCACCAGGACCAGGGCTTCCATCTAATCTTAATATTTCATGCCTGCCAACTTGTTATAATTTGGTTAAGGCCTATTTGTGGTGGAGTGAATCATCACAAAATAATTTTGCCACTTGTACCATTACTGAACCTTTAGGAGGAACAGCAACCTACCCAACAACTTTAGCCGGTTCCAGTGGTCACAAATGTTGGGCACAAGGAGGAACTAGGGTTTTTAGAGCAGATGTTACAGCAGCTATAACCACTAACGGAAATTATACGATAAACATATCCAGTGGAGGTTGGGCAGTTGATGGAGTAACACTCTTTATAATTTATAACGACCCTACAGCCACCTATCAGGGAACATTGGTAATAGATGATGGTGCAATGACTGCTATAGGAGGAGTTCCTCAAAGCCATACCATGACTGGGTTTTCTGCTTGTGGTCCTTCAACTTATGCTACCGCATTTGCGATGGCTGGGGATTTACAGAATAATATTGGGCCAACTCATACAACTACACTAAATGGCGTGACATCTGCATTTCCGCAAAACTTTTGGAATTATGATGAAACTGTAACCACAGTGACCTCTGGTCAGTCAACATCTAATTTTGGGTTTGATCCTCCAGGTTCTGATTGCTGGGTTTTTGCTGCAACAGGCCTTTATTTTCAAACTACCTCATGTGTAACATGTATCCCTGGAACAATTACAACTGCAACAAGCTTTTCAAATGTGGATTGTGGAATTTGTAATGGCACTGCGACAGTAACTCCATCCAACGGAGTTTTACCATACACCTATATATGGAATGACCCTGGAGCACAAACCAATGCAACTGCAACCGGCCTCTGTATAGGAAGTTATAGTGTTACAGTCACAGATGCTTATGGATGTTCTTCTGCTATAGAAAACTTTACAATTAGTGATATAACCAGCCCTAATACATTGGTTTTCTCAACTAATGATGTTAGCTGCGCCGGGCAATGTGATGGCATTGTAACCGCTATCACATCTGGTGGAACTGCACCCTATACCTATTTATGGAATGACCCTGGATTGCAAACCACTAATACTGCAACAGGATTGTGTGGAGGAACGATTGAAGTAGTTGTTACAGATGCTAACGGATGTACAGATACAATAATAGCAAGTATCTACGAGCCTGATTCCTTAGCGCTCGGACTTTCAGGATTAAATGCCATCTGCGGACAGGCTAATGGATCCGTATCAGTTAACGCCAGCGGTGGCACTGGCACCTATACCTACCTGTGGGATGATCTAAATATTTCTACTGCCAGCACGGTTAATAATTTACCTGCCGGAACTTACAATGTGACCGTTACCGATGCAAGCGGTTGCAGTGAGACAGCAAGCATGACAATCGGGGATATCCCAGGTGGTACCGCCACGATCACCAGCACAACGATGATCCTGTGCAATGGTGGCAGCAACGGTGATGCAACAGTGTTAATGACAGGAATTATGCCACCATATAGCTACGCATGGAACACAACACCGATACAAACGAATGCACAGGCTACTGGCTTGATTGCTGGCACCTATGAAGTTACTGTTACTGATGCATACGGATGTTCTGATATTGTTACAACGAACATCATTGAGCCTGATGCAATAGTGCTCGCACCCTTAGTAACAGATGCCAGCTGTGGTCAGATTAATGGAGCTATATCTCTAAACGCCAGCGGTGGCACTGGCACCTATACCTACCTGTGGGATGATCCAAATAACTCTACTACCAGCACGGTCAATAATTTACCTGCCGGAACTTACAATGTGACCATTACAGATGCAAGCGGGTGCAGTGAGACAGCA
>DTSC01000365.1 GCA_012965625.1 Flavobacteriales bacterium
CAATTACAACAATGATCTGATAAATGTAAGATCCCATTCCTTCAATATTAGTCATAAAAACAATAACTACATCCCGGTTAGTTTTATTATCAGAAATTAACAAAAGGAATGTGATCAATCAGCATTTACCATCTATGTCGGAAGAGCCTGAAGTTCCAAAACAACATACTGCCTGCTATGGCCTTTTGCAACTTAGCGACAATATGTTAGATTTGTAATCATCCGAGCATATATACAAATATTCAATGCCAAATCATGCAAAACCTTATTAAAACATCCTTCCTCGCAATAGCAATGCTTGCCACAATAAACACTTGCTGTGCTCAAAAAAAGAAAGACCCTGTGGTTGAGATCCCAGCTTTTATCATTGATGAGGGAACAAAGAAGGTCGTCTATCAAGGAGTGGTAGAGCAGGAGGGTTCAAAGGATGTTCTGTTTGAAAAGGCGCTGGCCTGGGCTACAAAGTATTATAAAAGTCCATCTAATGTGATCCGGGAAAAGGACAGGGAAAAGGGTAGTCTTAAGGCCAAGGCCCGCTATTACATTTATTATATAGATCCCAAGAAGGGCACCAAAACCAGGGCACATACGATTGAGTACTTGCTTACCGTACAGTTTAAGGAAGGCCGGTATCGTTATTTACTTACTGATATAATCTATAAAGCAACATCTTACCAGGGCATAGAACAGTGGATCGACGCGAATAAAAAACAATACAGCTACGCGACAGCAAGCTACCTGGTACAAACAGATGAGGAGATCAATAAACTGATTAGCCTGCTTAAAGCAGCAATAGCAAAACAAGAGAAAGTTACAGAAGACTGGTAATGCTTGGTTCACAAACAATTTTCATACCTTTAATTATCCTAAAATCAAAAGTCAGATGAAGAACCTAAAGCATATGTTGGTGCTGATACTTCTGCTCCATGCAGTAATTGGATATTCACAGAATCAAGCACCAGTGATCTCTGGGCTTTACGCCTGGGCAGATGTGTCAAACAATGTCTTGCATGTTTACTACCACGTTTCGGATAACGAAGGAGAAGATGTGGAAATTTTCCTGGGAGTCTCCTTAAACGACACCGTATTCTCGGTCAATACCAGTGGAGCAAACGGAGATATTGGCTATCCTGTTGCGGCTGGCACGGATAAAGAGATCATCTGGAATTATGGTATAGCCCACCCAGACATCCTGAATTACCGGATAAGGGTCACAGCTGATGATCAGTACCAGATAGATATCCAGTCCATCGTTGACCAGGTTGATACCATGAACCTGTATCAGGACCTACAATGGATGTCTGCTGGTGTCAGAGATCACGGCACTGGCCTGCCTCTCCTCAATGCCACCAAGGATACCATTACAGCTCGTTTTAATGCATATGGTTTTGATGTTGCTACGCAGGCCTTTGTCTTTATGGGAGACAGTGGCTGTAATGTAATTGGGCGCAAGCCCGGAGTAGTGGAAGACGACATTACTTTTATCAATGATGCACATTATGACGGCGTATCGGCAGGACCAGGAGCAGATGACAATGGCTCCGGAGTGGTGGGGTTTCTTGAAGTAGCAAGGATATTGGCGCCCTATAATTTCAGGAAGAGCATCCGTTTCATCGGCTTCGATATGGAAGAGGACGGCTTGATAGGCAGCGAAAACTATGTTTACAACGGTGGCATAAAGCCTTGGGAAGAGATAGCCGGCGTATTTAACTACGAGATGATAGGCTATTATACGGAACGGCCCAACTCCCAACAGCTACCGACTGGATTTAATCTCATCTTTCCAGATGCAGCAGATTCCCTGGCAGCCCACAACAATGCAGGTGACTTTATCACCAATGTTGGCAGCGACTCCGCTATATGGCTTACCGGCCAGTACGATAGTATTTCCAGGATCTTTGTACCGGGGCTCAGGATAATCAGCCTGATCACTCCGGGAAATGGTGCAGCGACAGCAGATTTACGAAGAAGCGACCACGCTCATTTCTGGGATGTAGGTATCGAAGCGCTGCTGCTCACAGATGGTGCCAATTTCAGAAATCAGAATTACCATACCGCTAATGATGTGGCGGACAGCCTGAACTTCAGTTTTATGGGTAACAATGTGAAGGCTGTAATT
>DTSC01000366.1 GCA_012965625.1 Flavobacteriales bacterium
CAGCTGATTATCAGGTCTATCTGGAAAAAGAGTGGATTGAGCTATTGCGTAAAAAGTATCCTCTTATTATACACAAGGATGTGCTTTCTACCATTAAGTAGTTCTCGGTTAATGTGTTCTGCATTATTAACAAACTTTCTGGTTAACAATAAATCCGGCTTGCTTTTCCTGGCCGTAGCCCTCTTATTATCATTGTTTTCATGTAATTTATTTGAAAATAAAACCTTCCACTCAAAACCAGTTGCTCGTGTTCATGATTCATATTTGTACTTAGCAGATATTGAACATATTATTGGTGATGGAACACTCTCAGAAGATAGTTCTAAAATGGTTCGGCAATATATAGAAAACTGGATAAGACAACAGCTTATCCTTCACAAGGCAAAACTAAACTTGTCAGATAAGCAAAGCTATGCATCAATTGAAAACCAACTTAACGACTATCGGACATCCTTGATTATTTATGCATATCAAAAAGAGCTGATTAAGCAAAAATTGGATACAATAATTCTAGAGGAAGATATTCAAAAATATTATGAAGCAAACAATGCCAATTTGGTTCTCGAAAATAATCTTATAAGAGCCAAATACATTCAGCTGCCTCTAGCAGCTCCAGATCAAAATAAGGTAAAGCAATGGTGTGTTTCTGATGATCAAAAGGATATTGTTAGCCTTGAGGAATATTGTCACCAATTTTCTAATAGTTTCTTGTTAGATGATAAATCATGGGTTATGTTTGAAAATATTAAAAGTGAATTGCCAAAAGAAATCTCTTTGAATTTTTCGGATATTGTCAAATCAAATTTCATTGAACTTACAGATTCTATCAATAGGTATTTAATAATAGTTAAGGAACTTAAACATAAAGATGAAATTGCTCCAATAGAGTATGTAAAGATTAACATTAAAAACATCCTCTTGTTCAAAAGAAGAAGAAAACTGCTAGATAAGATGGAAGAACAAGTATATCAGGATGGAATTAAAAAGAATAGTTTTGAATTCTATTAAATAAGAAAATTGGTTCTTTGTCGTTATACATTGTATTTATGAAACTCCAGACAAAAAATATTATGACCTTCTTTTGTAAGACTTTATTGTATTTTCTGATAATGTTCACATTTTCCAGTATATCCCTTGGGCAGGATAACAATGGCAATAATGATATTATCCTTGATCAAATTGTAGCAATAGTTGGAAATGAGGTCATTCTTCAATCAGAAGTAGAGATTCAATATCAAGCACAAGCTGGGTATGAAATACAGGGGCTGTCAAAAGACAAGGCCCTTTGCTTTATTCTCGAGGAATTGCTTTTTCAAAAGCTATTGCTTAACCAGGCAAAGATTGATAGTGTTGAGGTTTCTGAAGATCAAATTAATAATGAATTAGATAGGCGTATGCGTTTTTTTGTTGATCAGATTGGTTCAGAACAGAAGTTGGAGGAATATTATGGTAAATCAATCTTAGAGATAAAATCAGAATTTGAAGAGCAGGTTGAAAATCAGCTCATTGTTCAAAAAATGAGGTCACGGGCTACAGAAAATGTAAAAGTTACCCCATCAGATGTGCGAAATTATTTCAATGGAATTCCAGAAGATAGCTTGCCGTTCGTTAGCTCTGAACTACAGCTAAGTCAAATTGTAAAAACACCACCAATTTCAGCAGAAGAGACGTCAAGAACCAAGACAAAGCTAGAAGGTATAAGGAAGAGAATTGTAAATGGTGAAGATTTTGGCATGCTTGCTTATTTATATTCTGAAGATCCGATGTCTGCCAAAGACAATGGAGAACTTGGCTTTGTGCAAAGAGGTGCTTTGGTTCCGGAGTTTGAAGCGGTTGCTTTTAATCTCAGAGAAGGCGAAGTCTCAGAAATCATAGAAACAAAATATGGTTATCATATTCTTAAATTGATTGAAAGATTAGGCGAGAAAGTAAATGTTAGACATATACTCTTAATTCCAAAGGTGTCTAACTTTGATCTGCAAAACGCAAAGACCTTTTTGGATAGTATTTACCAACAGATATTAATTGACACTTTGACCTTTGAGGAGGCTGCTGAAGAATTCTCTGATGATGAAGAATCTAAGTTAAGTGGAGGCAAGATGCTGAATCCCCAAACGGGCTCTTATGTATTTGTTCCTAACCAGGTTGAACCGCTGCTTCTTTTTTCGGTTGATAAAATGAAGGTGGGGCAGATCTCTGAGCCAATGATTATGCAGACAACTGATGGAAAACAGGCTTATCGCTTGGTAATTTTAAATCAACGAACAGAGCCTCACAAAGCGAGTTTAAAACAGGATTATCAAAGAATACAAACGGCAGCTTTAGAAGAAGCACAAATAAAGTCAATCAATGCATGGATTAAAAAAAGACAGGAGGATACCTACATTAAAATAAGTAACGAGTATACGAATTGTAAATTCACGAATAATTGGAATGGACTTTAATGAAAGTATATAAACTGGCTCTTCTTTGGCTCCTGGTTTTTTTTGTTTCTACTGATATCTTTTCACAACCCCTGGGATTTGATACAATTAAAAATCAAAATATTTTATTGGGCATAGTTAAGAAGGAGCATCTGGTAGATTCTGCATGGTTTATCGAAAATTACCGCTTTGAACAAATCCCTGATGAAACTTTTCGTGAGATATCTGAAGCCTCCATGAATGTAAAGGTTGATGTATATTTTGGGTCTTGGTGTGAAGATAGCCAAAGATGGTTGCCAGTATTTGTAAATATAATGGACCATACTGGTTTGCAGGCCAAGACCACCTTAGTGGGCTTGCCAAGGTCTAAAGAGGAACGAGAGAAAATTGCTCCTGGTATAGGCATTGAAAAGGTACCTACTTTTGTTTTTAAATTTGATGGAAAAGAAATAGGCAGGATTATTGAAAATCCAGAAAGCGATTTGAGTAAAGCAGTTTTAAATATCCTGCTCAGAAAATGACAGATGCCTTTATTCCATGAAAATTTTGGCATTATATGTTAGATTTGAGGATTGTTATTTACTAAATTATAATAATGGAGCAACCAGAGATCAATTTTGGATCAGATGTAATGGCAGTAGATAGCCTGGTAGAGAAATACAATGCCTTAAGAGAAGAGATAGCAAAGGTCATTATCGGCCAGGATGATGTGATAAAAAATGTGCTAATATCTATATTTAGCAAGGGCCACTGCTTACTGGTTGGAGTGCCAGGCTTGGCAAAAACGCTATTAGTTAATACAATCTCACAAACACTGGGCCTTACCTATAACCGAATACAATTTACTCCAGACCTGATGCCGTCGGATATACTGGGAACTGAGATCCTGGATTTGGTTGGAGAAAGTGAGTCGCAATCACGACAATTTAGATTTGTAAAGGGGCCTTTGTTTGCCAATATTATATTAGCAGATGAGATAAACAGGTGCCCACCAAAAACTCAGGCAGCACTATTGGAATCTATGCAGGAAATGGCTGCAACAATAGCGGGAAAAAGGTATGAAATGTCTAATCCCTTCTTTGTTTTGGCAACACAAAATCCAATTGAACAAGAAGGAACCTATCCGCTTCCAGAGGCACAACTGGATAGGTTTATGTTTAATATTTGGTTGGATTATCCAGAATTAAGCCAAGAGCTTGAGGTGGTAAAGCAAACCACTACTGATACTGTCAAAACCCTTAACGTAATTTTAGATGCTGATGAGATCATATACTATCAGAAACTGATCCGAAGGATCCCAGTACCAGATAATGTTAGTGAATATGCAGTTAAACTTGCAACCAGCACCCGGCCAAAGAGCACTAATGCAGCTAAAAATCAGATGGTTCAGAATTACATATCATGGGGTGCAGGGCCCAGAGCCTCCCAATTTTTGGTGATTGCCGCAAAATGTCATGCTGCAATTCATGGCAAATACTCTCCAGATATAGAAGATGTGCAGGCTCTTGCTTATCCTATCTTAAGGCATCGGATCATTAGAAACTATAAAGCGGAAGCAGATGGAGTTAGTGTTGAAGAAATTATCAAAAACCTGCTCTCCGTAAATTAGTAATTTAATCACCTTCTTTTTCATGGAAAGCTATGCCATATTTCCTTAGCTCTTCCAATGAAGGTACATAGACTTCTTTTGAGATTGGCAATATTACTCCTGGGTTAGAAATAATCTCTTTAGCAACGAACTTTGTCGCAATACCCAGTGGCAAGCCAACTGTTTTGGCCATAGCAGTATAAGTAGAATCATCTCCTTTTACTGCAAGGTGTGAGGTCAGCTTCTTAAGTTTACCTTCATGGTGGTAGAAGACCCTATGTATCATGATGATCATATCTTTATCATCCTTTATTAGAGTCCATTTTTTCTCTAGGATATGTTGCAGAATTTGGGCAGGAGTACCTTTTTTAATCCCAACCGGAGTGTCGTCAAAAATTCCCAGCCAGTCAAGCTTCTCCATTTCATCTGATTCGATACTAACCTGCATGTGATAAGCAACCTTGAGCTTAACAGAATCTCCTGGATGGTATAAAACAAATGAATTAATAAAGTCCTTGTGGGTCATGGTTTCTGTACCTTCCATAACATAAGTATCGTCTGTAGCCCCTAACTGCACAAATAGATCCCATGCCTTGCAAAAACCAGGTCTCCTCAAGGTTCCTCTATATAAAGTAGGAATAGCCTCCAAACCATAAATTTCACGGTATTTTAATGAATCTCGGTTAGCGTATCCCTCAAAAGTGCCGTATTCAGGAATCGTTAACTTTTCAATTCTGCTAAAAACTTTGTGATAAGGAATATACTTGTATTTTCCTTCCTGAATAAATTTTACTACACCTTGGCCAGCAAGGACTACATTTCTGGGATTCCAGGTGAATTTGTAATTCCAGGGGTTATTGTCACTTTCAGGTGCAATCAAGCCACCCGTGAAAGATTCAAAAGATTGAAGCTTTCCTCCTTTTGCTTTAATAGCATCAATGATCTCCATGGATGATAAATGATCTAGTCCGGGATCAACTCCGATTTCATTTAAGAGAACAACTCCGGCTTTTTTTGCAGCAGGATCAAGTTCTTTCATCTCCTTCGATACATATGAGGCAGTTGTCATATGCTTTTTAAGAGATATACAGTCTTTAGCTACATCGATATGCATTGAGGGCGGAAGCATGGATACCACCACATCAGCAGAACTTATTTCTACCTTGCGTTGTTTCTCATCTAAAACGTCAAAAGCGATTGCTTTGCCATTCTCATGCCTGCCAACTCGTTTTATTGCCAACTCCTCAGAAACATCTCCTACGGTTACTTTCCAATCATTCTCTGCTGACTGGTCAAGTAAATACTTGATCAATGTTGGAGCAGATCTTCCAGCACCTATAACGAATATTTTTTTCATATAAATTGAATAGCTTTGTCCATAGTTGTTTCGCTATGATTTTGATAACAGGGGGCAAAAATATAAACTTAATATGAATCCACTTAGTATTGTGCAAAAGGTTTTATTGGTTTTAGCAGGTTTATCTGGATCAATCTCAATTCTACTGGGAGCGATAGGTGCACATTGGCTCAAAGACAAGCTCAATTATTGGGAACTGCATTCTTTTGAAACAGGGGTAAAATACCAAATGTACCATACCCTTGCATTGTTAATAGTTGTATTGCTATTGGATCGATTTCCTTCAAAAGTTATTGAATGGAGTGGCTATTCTTTCGTTATAGGAATTATAGTCTTCTCAGGGTCTCTTTATCTTTTATCCCTTAAATCACTGCTCAATATGGAAAAATTATCCATGTTGGGACCAATAACACCAATAGGAGGCTTGACTTTTATAATTGGCTGGCTCCTTTTGGTTATTGCAGTTATCATAAATTGGCGACAGTCTTAGTGCTTAATTTTGCTTTGAAAGTTATCAACAATTTTGCTTTGGACTTGAAAATTGCGAATTTCTTACCCTGTAAATTGATTATATTTATAAGAATTCTGTTTAAAAATCAAACAATTATTTTTGTTTAAATAAATACATTTTCCCTTAACTTTGCGTCATTATTTAGAGCGGACCTACCGCCCGGTTAAAGTTTAATCTATACAAATAGAATTAAAAAACTGATGAATAAAACTGGTATAAAAGCAGATAATACAGATTTATCTGATATTGGGATCAGTAATATAAACCATGAATATTGGAATCTTAGCCCTGAGGAATTAACAAATATGTCAATCCAAATGGGTGAAGGGGTAATCACTGATACAGGCTCTTTGGCTATTAATACTGGGAAATTTACTGGAAGATCTCCAAAGGACAGGTTTATTGTTGTTGATGAAAAAACCAATGATACTGTTTGGTGGGGCGATATTAATATCAAGTTTGATGCAAGCAAATATGACATCCTTTACAAAAAAATTACAGGATATTTTGAGGGCAGAGATGTTTTTGTAAGAGATGCTTTTGTCTGTGCAAATCCAAACTATAAGGTAAAGCTAAGGGTTATTACTGAACTTCCCTGGCAAAATATATTCGCTTATAATATGTTTCTCAGATTAGAAGATGAGGAAATATTAAACTTTGATCCTGAATGGACGATTATTGCCGCATCAGGTTTCCAGGCAAATCCTGAAGAAGATGGAACCAGGCAGGGCAATTTTGCGATTATTAATTTTAGTAAAAAGCAGATTCTTATTGGTGGCACAGGTTATACAGGAGAAATCAAAAAAGGCGTATTCTCCATTCTTAATTTTATCCTACCTCATGAAAGGGACGTGTTGTCAATGCATTGCTCGGCAAATATTGGTGAAAACGATGATACTGCAATATTTTTTGGATTATCCGGAACAGGAAAAACAACCCTTTCCGCAGATCCAAAGAGGAAACTCATTGGTGATGATGAACATGGATGGGCAGAAAATACCGTTTTTAATTTTGAAGGGGGCTGTTATGCTAAATGTATTGACCTGACTGTTGAAAAAGAACCGCAAATCTTTGCTGCAATCAAAGAGGGTGCATTGCTTGAGAATATTGGGTTTATAAATGGAACGAGAACGGTTGATTATGCCAATGTCACAAAAACAGAAAATACCCGGGTGTCTTACCCCATTTACCATATTAAAAATGCTGCAAACCCATCCATTGGGCCCAAACCACAAAACATCTTCTTTTTAACCTGCGACGCATTTGGGGTACTGCCGCCATTATCCAGGTTAACTCCAGGCCAGGCAATGTATCATTTTATTTCTGGCTACACGGCGAAAGTTGCTGGAACTGAGGAGGGAATAACTGAACCTCAGACAACTTTTTCGGCATGTTTTGGGGCTCCTTTTTTACCCTTGCATCCAACAAAATATGCGGAAATGTTAGGTGAAAAGATTAAAAAAGATAAAGTTAAAGTATGGTTTATCAATACTGGTTGGTCTGGTGGTTCTTATGGAGTAGGTGAGCGCATTAATCTCAAATATACACGAGCAATGATCACAGCAGCCCTTACAGGACAGCTTGATAATATCAGATATTCTCAAGATAATATCTTTGGTTTGGCAATACCAGATTCTTGCCCGGACATACCTGTAGACATCTTGGATCCAAGAAATACCTGGAAGGATAAGGAAGCATATGATATAAAAGCACTTGAACTTGCGGAGTCTTTTGTTGCTAACTTCCAAAAATTTGAAGACTTTGCCAATGATGAAATAATGTCAGCAGCGCCAAGAAATAAAATTCCACAAAAAGTATAGTCTCCACTTCCAAACCCAAGTATGTATTGGTTTTATCTTGCCGACATTCCTAAGAAAAAAATTTTATTAAACCAGGAGGAATCCAAGCACATCACTAAGGTACTAAGATATGGTATTGGTGATACTGTTTACCTGAATGATGGAAAGGGTAGTGTTTATCAAT
>DTSC01000367.1 GCA_012965625.1 Flavobacteriales bacterium
ATTTACTGTCGCAGACATTACCGAAGTTGTATTGAATTTACAGGAAACCGTACAGACTAAAATTCCAGAACTAAAAAAGATCTTAAAGCTAACAGACATGCCCAATATTCAAATAGGAAAACATTGTAATACACCTTATACCTGTGATTTCCAGAGCCATTGCTGGAAACATCTACCTGAGGAGCGGTCTGTCTTTACTCTGTCCAATGCAAGAGGAAAGGACTGGGAGCTATACAATGAAGGAATCTATTCATTAGAAGAGGTTCCCCAGAATTATCCCCTGAATGATAAACAGCAAATGCAAGTAAACGGATACAAAACAGGAAAGATTCATATTGATAAAAAAGGCATCAAAGACTTTCTCAGCACTGTGAAACACCCAATGTATTTCTTTGATTTTGAGACCATCATGCCCGCTGTACCGATGTGGGATAATGCAAAGCCTTATCAGCAGATCCCCTTTCAATATTCAATGTGTGGCAGGAGGAACACTAGAGCACTGCGAATTTCTAGCTGAGATAGAAGCAGCAAAAGATCCCAGGATTGCAATGATAGAACAGCTTATCAAAGAAACTGAACGACCTGGTGATATCTGGGTTTACAATATCGGTTTTGAAAGAGCACGCTTGACTGAAATAGCAAATGATCTGCCCAAATACAAAGATGCTGCTTTCGCTATTGCTGAACGTTTGAGAGACCTGATGAAACCCTTCCAACAGAAGCTCTATTATACCCCTGCTATGGATGGGCGCTATTCAATTAAAAAAGTTTTGCCGGCTTTAGTTCCTGAGATGAATTATGATGCCTTAGAAATCCAGGAGGGAGGCACAGCCAGTGCCACTTTTGAGGCCATGATCTCAGGCACTTTTAAGGGCGATGTATTGACAACCAGAAAACATTTGCTGGAATATTGTAAGCTGGACACATTTGCAATGGTTAAAATATTGGAAAAGCTTTACGCAGTCGTTTGAGAAGAAATTCCGAATACTTGAAATCAGCGTTATTTCTTTTGCTTAAATACAGATAGGGAAATAGCCTCCATTTATTCTACAATAATCCTGTCCCTGAATGTTTTAACAGTACCCTGTATCTCAATGAAATAAACTCCTGTAGACAGATTCCCTTTCTCCAAAACATAATGGTTTTCTGTAGTCTTTTGTATTATATTAACTTTATTCCCTATCATGTCATAAAGAAATAATTCATATAAACCTTGTTCATTATTGGGGAAGACCAGCTTAGCACTTTTGTTGAAAGGGTTGGGGTAGATTATTAAATTATCATTACTAATCTTTTCTTCAATCTCTGCAGCAGCAGCCACTTCTATATATCCCATTTGAACCAACGTGTCACTCCCCTGGCCATTCGTAACGGCCAAAGTCACATCAAAAGAACCCGGCGTATTATAGGCTATTCCTGTTGGGTGTTGGTCCGTAGAAGCTCCTGGGACACCATTATTAAATGTCCAAGACCAAGAAGTAGGGTTATTAGCAGATAAGTCTGTAAAGTCTGTACTGTTACCAGCTGTTATGGATGTAGGGCTAGCTGTAAAATTTGCAATGGGGGTTTGTGCCGAACTAGAATTAACAGTTATTGTTCCAAATTGTGTTTTATAATGATCCCACTTTGAACAATTATAATCATATACCCCTGATGTATTAAATGTAAAACTATAATTCCACGGCGCCCCTTGTCCGGTACCTAAAGCGTAAGAAAAATATTCTGGGTTAGCGGGAAAAGAATCTATCTCTCCATTTATATTATGGGTACCCTGGATACAGTCCCACTTTACAATATCCCCTTCATCAATGATGAGAAATTGAGGATCAAAATATGGTGTAGTATTCATATTACCACCCACGGTTACAGTCCAAGTTGTTTGTGCAAATGTCAGCATTCCTGAAAAAAATATTATGAAGAGAAATAGTGTTTTATACATCTTGTATTTTTGTTGGTTAAGAAACAAATATAACTAATTATTGATTCCTAATCCAGCAGGCTCAAACCTTAGATCCACCCTTTTATATAATAACGTATAAGTGCAGCAGTACACAATATGTGATTATGGCTTCTGACTTCGTTCTTTTTTAAAAACATTCCTAACTTTAAAAACACAATCCAGTAATAGTGCTTTACTATAAGGCATAATTTTAAATTAAATATGAATTCAGAATTGCAATGAAAACAACATTGATTTTATTGTTTTTATTTTGGAGTGCGATGCCCAAAGCTCAAGACCTGAAAAGAAACATGCGCTTTGAGCTTACCTATAACAATAAAATCATCGCGCTTGGCGAGAATCATTTTTCAAAAGTCAATAATGATAGCATACTACTGGAAACGGTTAAATTTTATCTCTCCAACCTTAATTTCTACTTAGATGGCCAAACTGTAGGCTCCTTGAACAAAAAGCACATGCTCGTTGATTTTAGAGATGCCAATTCAACATGCTGGGATTTGCCAGATAATCATGGTCAGGTATTTAATGAGATTAGATTTCAGCTTGGCGTTGATAGTACCACAAATGTTTCTGGTGCAATGGGTGGGGACCTCGACCCCATCAAAGGCATGTACTGGACATGGAACAGTGGCTATATCAACTTTAAGATGGAAGGGAGAAGTAACTTATGCCCAGCTAGAAATAATCTTTTCCAATTTCACATTGGTGGTTATGCGGAGCCCTTCAAAACAATACAAAATATCCAGCTAAATGTAAATGATCAAAAAGAGATTGTAATTGCTGTAGCTATCGATAATTTATTGGATAAGATCAACCTAACGGAAACTTATGAAGTGATGTCTCCAGGCAAAAAGGCAGTAGCAATAGCAGAATTATTGCCCAGCATATTTAAAATATTGAGATGAAATTAAAGCATTATTCAATTTTAATATGTGGATCTCTAAGTATGGCATTATATGTATCATCAATCGATTTTAAATATCCGAAGTATTTCCCAAGTATTGAATACAATACAGCTAATAATACACCTTCTGCAGAAAAGGTTAAACTAGGCAGAGCATTATTCTATGATCCAATCTTGTCAAAGGACAAGACCATTTCATGTGCTTCCTGTCACTCACCTTATAATGCCTTTGCCCATACCGATCACGATTTAAGCCATGGCATCAATGACCAAATTGGAACACGCAATGCCCCTGCATTATTTAATCTGGCATGGCAAAAGTCATTTATGTGGGATGGGGCAATTAACCACCTGGACATGCAAGCTTTGTTTCCAATTACACATCCTAAAGAGATGGGCGAAACCATTGAAAAGGTATTGGATAAATTGAGAAACAGCAATATCTATCCAAAACTATTTTTAAATGCATTCAAAGACAGTATAATAGAAACTGAAAAATTATTAAAGGCTTTATCTCTCTTTCAATTGACCTTAATTTCATCCAATTCCAAATACGACAAAGTTCAAAAAGGCTTAGAACAATTTAGCGTTCAAGAGAAAAAGGGGCATGCATTATTTCTTAAAAACTGCAATTCCTGTCATACCGAACCATTATTTTCCAATTATAATTTTGCCAACAATGGATTGCCTATGGACTCTACTTTAAATGACTATGGGAGGTGGGGCATCACACATCAAAGTAAGGATAGTTTACTTTTTAAAACTCCATCTCTTAGAAATTTAAGCTTTACATCTCCCTATATGCATGACGGAAGATTTAAAACCTTAAACCAGGTATTAAACCACTATATAAAAGGAATTGAAAAGAGCGAGACCTTGTCTAAAGATTTAAAATCCAATATTCTCCTAACCAGCAATGAAAGAGCAGATATAATTGCGTTTTTACTTACCCTTAATGACAAAGATTTTATATTTGACCACAAACATCAATTTCCCAGAGACCTTTTATTAAAGCCTGAAGATTGAGCCAATTTTTATTAAGAATTTACTATATTAGGAATGTTGAAAATAAAATTTAAAAGAACTAATTTATCATTCTTTACGAATAGCAGAATAATCTATTAAACTCATATTATGAATAAACTCGTGCTTTTATTCGGATTGTTATTCCATACAATACATACAAATGCTCAGGGGCCTGCTATTACCTCATGGTTACAGAATACTACCACTACAGGCAGCTACTATACATCCAGCTCAACTGCCATAAGTAACGGCATCCTTGTCAATTGCCAAAAAGTAGAATACTCCAATGACTACGTATACGTTTCTGCCACCGGAATTCCTGCCTACCCCACTGGCCCTTTTCAAGATGGAAACCCTTCTCAAGCTGAAGACCAAAGTAAAATCTTTAAATTCCCGCTGAATCCACAGCAAAACACCGGCACCCCTACTTCTACAACGATGGGAAACATTGGAGTTTTTATCAATGGTGTTGCATTATTTGATTATCGTGATGGAGTAGCATGGAACAACAATACAGGTGCGTTGTGTGGGGGCCCAGGAAATCCTTCATGTCCCGGACCTCCTGGAACGATGGATTGGAATAGGGATGCCATACCCGCAGAAATGGATGGCTTTGACTGCTCAAAAGGACACCCTGCTATGGGAAACTATCATCACCACCAAAACCCATCTGCATTTAAATTAGATCTAAATGTGGTATCAACAATATGCAATATTTATGATGCAGATGGCTTGTATAGCTTAGACAGCACACAGCATTCACCACTGATTGGTTTCGCCTACGATGGCTTTCCTATTTATGGGGGCTATGGCTATAAAAACGAGGATGGAACAGGGGGTGTTGCACGAATAAAATCAGGATATCAATTACAAAGCATAACCACCAGAACAAATGGGCCTGCTGTAAACTCCACTTATTTCCTTGGGTATTTCAGGGAAGATTATGAATTCATTACCCACCCTGGAGAAGAAGACTATTTAGATGAACACAATGGAAGGACATGTAATACGCCAGAATACCCAAATGGCACTTATGCCTACTTTGCTACGATAGACGAAAACTGGAATTCAGCTTATCCCTACGCTGTTGGCCCTGCCTTTTATGGCGTTTGGTCAGATGCCTCTGTAAACTCTGTTACCGAGTCTACCACCGTTTACGTGCCCACTCCTTGCGTTGATCCTGTAGCTGCCTTCAGTTATTCGTCTACTGGATTGAATTCATCCTTTTCCAATTCAAGCCAAATAACTGGTACTGCATCTTATGCCTGGGACTTTGGCGATTTAAGTGGAAGCTCATCCTCCTCGAATCCAGCATACCTATATGCTATGACAGGCACATATGATGTTTGCTTAATCGTAGTTGATGACTGTGGCAGTGACACCATTTGCCAGACATTAACAGTTACGGATTCCACCTCAGGTACCGGAACTTCCAAAAAAGACATTGCCATGCTGGATATCGAGATATTCCCAAATCCCACAATTGACTTGATTGCTATCCAGGTTGGCACTTTGGTTAAAACAAATCTTCGTATTGATTTAATTGATTTAAGTGGAAAGGTTATTAAGAGCACCCGAATAAATCAAGGAAGCACCATTGCTTATTTTGATGTACAGGCTGTATATGAAGGTGCTTATTTTATAAAGGTGTCAAATGCGCATACAAGCTTTACTAAAAAGGTTATTATAACCAGAGAATAAATTCGCATAACTATAAGGCCAGAAACATTTTATCTATAATAGTTTCTTTATATTCATACTAAAAAGGAGGTTCATCTTCCTCAAGATCTATATTCCGTGCTACTGGTTTCTGCATCTTAGCAGCAAAAGCCTGATATCGCTGGTGGTTCTCCTCATTTTCCGTATACAGATAACCCATTTTATTTAACTTAGCAATAATCGCTGCTTTATTATCAAGATAACGATCCAGCACGTTATTATTTGTCAACCAAGGTTCCAGAGAGCCATCATCCATAATCCATTTTAGCAATTGCTTCTCTTTACATAATTCACCAATAAGCTTAATAATTTGTTTTTCATTTCTGGTTAGAGGACAAAATTCCTGCTGGTTTGCAAAAAGTGATAACTGCCCAGTCTTTAAAAAATAGTTTTGTTCCTTCTCATTTTTAATTTTAGTCAATTTATTTAGTTTAGAAATTTTTACCAAATCCGTTGCTCGGAATTAATTTTTCGATAGTTGATAGTTTAACATCCGTAATATGTCTTTCTCCCCAATAATCTATTAGGTTTGCTAATAAGGGATTGCCTCTATGGGGCCCGGGATTTGGCCAATTTAAAGCATCTTCTACACTTTGTTTGATCAAAGGGATATCTGATATTACTTTATTGCCGCTAACACTTACTTTATTTCCAAAGAGTTTAAATTCCATAACCAAGAGAGCTCTCAAATCATTCCTTTAATTTATATAGGATTTAGCTTGCAAGACCAATAAATTGCTTCGCAAGGTATTTACGAAGCAACCTGTTTTTGTTAAAAACTGCCGTACCACTTAATAAAAAAACAGCTTCTATACAATCGCTTAAAGATACTTTTAATTTTTAGCATTCCTTGCTAATTATTTTAGCAAAACAGAAACACCTAAATGACTATTGGACAAAGAAAACAAAAATAAGATCGTTGTTATAACAGGCCCTTGTGCTTGTATTTTGAATTATTATAGGGGTTGGGATTGATATAGCGTAGTGACAACTCAAAACCACCTTTTCCGCCTGTAGCCTCTTTTAATGATGAAGTAGTTAGGTCGTAACTAAAGCCAACCGAATAACTGGCCATCTCAAAGATCAAAGTAGGAATAAGTGCATCACCAAGACGATAATATGAACCTGCATATAGAGCTGTTTCCTTGAGTAAACCTGTGTGTTTTGACTGCTCTTTCAAAGTATACCTAAGTAATCCGCCAAAATTAATTTCTTTTAAGGGGCCCTGACTTAAGTAAAGTACTGATGGGGTTAAACCAAGATTAGTTCCTTTAATGCCAATGGAGGCGTTTGCATGGACCACGATTTGCATATGCAAGTCTTCCTCATCAAACAGTTGTGCTGGTTGATTTAAATGATAAAGAGCGATTCCAGCGTTAGCTCTAAGCTGATCATTTGATGACATATTGGTTTCGCTGCTTGAATAGGACCATGATAGTCCTGCAGAGAAGTCTCCATAACTATAATTCTCGTAATTAATACTCGAACCTGTTCCTGCTTGATAGCCTATATTCTCTTCATATTCTGCCCCCCACTGCAAGGCTTCTGCATCAATACTTCGCTGAGCAAATCCGCCCTGGATTCCCGCAGAAATGTTCTGCTTTTGGTTGATCATAATAACACTTGATACAGAAATATTGACTTGTGTGGTATTGAGCCTGGTGTCTCCTGCTTCATCCTTGAAAGCCATTAAGCCAACCCCAAGATATTTCCTGTTGAGTTTCTTTCTCAAAATAGCGGCATCATAAGCAAGGCCATATGTTTTAAATGGAGCTATTCCTGCCCACTGATCTCTAAAGATCAACATCCCCCTATGATCTCCAGGAAACACACCAGTCAGTGCCGGATTTACCATTAATGGAACACGATAAAATTGAGAGAAATGCACATCCTGTCCAAATCCAGAAAAGGCAAACAGAACAAGGCAAACGATAAATATTTTGTTAATATATTTCATGTGTTTTAGGTTTTACCGTTAGTTACTTTATTAATGTAATATTTCCTTGCTTTTCAAATTCTTCACCATCCTTAAACTTCCCTCTTAAAATATAGGCAAATGTGGCCACATTGACTTTCGTGCCATTATTTTTCCAGGTACCGTCCCATCCATTTCCATAAACACAACATTTCCCATCTCCACGGAAGGCTTCAATTACATTGGTGGACTCATGCACCTTTTCTCCCCAACGATCATATATTACCAAACTTAATTCATCTATATTGCTGCCGAAAACCTGAAGCACCTTGTTGTCACCATTTGGATCCACTGGAGAAAACACATTGGGTAAATAAACAATGTTTTTAAAGTTCATCACCGTAACAGTAATGGATGCTGTATCCATACAGCCATAATTATCTGTCCCAACAATCAAATATGTCGTTGTTTCCATTGGGCTGGCTTCAGGTGCAGGGCAATCATCACAGCTCAATCCTAATGTGGGCGACCAGATATATGTACTGGCACCAGAAGCTACAAGCTGAATGGTTTCTCCTCCAACAATAGCAGTATCAGGGGACACCTGAACGTTAGGTGAGGCATAAACCGTTATTGTAACTTCTGCTGTGTCTGCAGGACAATTAGGTGCTGAAACTACCACGGTATAAGTAGTAGTAGCTACAGGATTAACCGTAATGACTGATGTGGTCTCTCCCGTGGACCAGGCATAAATTGAACCACCTCCCGCAGCAAGCTGTATGGATGGCCCCTGGCAAAATGAAGTATCTGGGTTTATTGTTGCTATTAGCAGAACATCTCCAACACTAAGTGTTGTGCTATCCATACAGCCCATACTATCTGTAAGCACTACTATATAGCTACCACTCACAAGACCTGTTGCGGTCATTGTAGTTTGGGCAGAACCATCATTCCAAAGGTAAGAATACGGAGAAGTGCCACCACTGACATTTAGAGTAGCCGTTCCATCAGGATTGCCGCAATTGGCATCTGTTACTATACCTGAAAGGGAAAAAGCGGTTGGTTCACTTAAATAGACGCTATCAGTTCTACTGCAGCCACTAGCATCGCTAATTGTCAGAAAATAGGTGCCCCCAGACAATCCTGTTGCAACAGAATCTGTGCCACTGCCTGCCGGTGCATCCCATTGATAAGTCAGGGGCAAAATTCCACCAATGGCTGCAGCACTTATACTTCCGTTGGCATCCCCATTGCAAGCGATATCTATTGTTGTAAAACTAACATCAAGCTGACCACTGACAATTACAGGGACATTCACAGTTATGGAACAAAGTCCACTGGTGATTTCCACACTATAAGTAGTAGAAACAGATGGAGATACAATTGGGTTGGGCAAAGTAGAATCTGCGGAATTTATAGGCGACCACAGATAGGAAAAGCTTCCTGCACCACCTGACGCTCCTACATTTAGCGTTACAGAGTTTCCAGCACAAATAGTATCATAGGTCGGACTAGTTGCAATAATATTTGGATCTACACTAGCTGTAACCAAAGTACGAGGGCTTTCAGCACAACCGGGGATCGTATAAGAAACATAGAGATTAACTGAGCTCCCAGGAGTTCCTATATAAGTGCCATAAGAAAATCCACTATTAGATTGCAGCAAGGTGCCTCCAGATGGGCTATTATACCAATTATAAGCTGCAGCCCCCAAAACAGGATCCACCATTACAAATACAAATCCTGTATCACAAGCATTTACATCATTTGCTGTAGGAGCAGCAAGCGGTACTACTACAAGAGTTACTGGTATTCTGTTGCTCACACAGCCAAGTGGATTTTGTATTTCCACGTAATATGTAGTGGTAACTGTGGCACTATCAACAACATAAGCAGAGTCAGTTCCCAACAAAGACCCACCGGTTGGCTGGTCATACCAGTTATAAATAAAGTTAGGGCCATTTGTCGCTAGAAGACTCGCAGTACCACCTTCACAAATGGTATCACCCACAGCAACAGGAACTTCAGGTGGGATTACGGTAATAGAATCAACCAAGGAAGGCAGCTGTCCACAACATTCTGAATAAATATCCAAGGTAACCACATAGGTGGTAGTAGTAGTGGTGCTAGAAAAATCAATTTGTGTGTAGCTGGAATCGAAAGACAATATAGAATCAGCAGAAGGTGAAATAGACCAAGAATATGCTAAGCCTGTTGGCCCAGCTCCTGAAAAAGAGAAAAAGGCCGTATCTGGACATATGTTATTTGAAGATGCTATAATATCGCCGGCAAGATAATCTGTAACCAAAATATTTAGAAAATCCAGATAAATATTGCCATTCATATCGATTGTTTTATGGCTTGTAGTATTATATTGAACCGGCACAGTCGCTCCAGACCCGTTTGGCGGATTCGCCCCAAAGCCGAATATCCATATGGGAGCGACCGCAGATGTATTATGATCAATAGCAGTATTGGTACAAGAAATATTATCTACCACTATTGTATCCTGTGCTGCAAGACCAAATGCAGAATCTGCAACCACCAAATTTGAAAACGAAACACTTGGATCATAAAAAAGGTTGTAATTAAGGCCTGGTGATCCATCGCCGCCATCACCACCATCACTTCCTTTGCCGCCATCACCTCCATCACCCCCTTTACCAGACTCACAATTATCTCCACCAGTGCCACCAGAACCACCATCACCTCCTATGCCAGCAGAACCACCATTATTTATTGTCACATAAGAGCCCGCTTGTATAAAGCAATATGCAAAGCTCCCATTACCACCGTTATTATAAAGATAAGCACCAAAAGAAGCGCCATGACCACCTCCGCCATCGCCACCAGTACCTGCTTGGCCGCCACCACCGCCGCCGCCGCCACCACTGCCAGCATCTGCATTACCGGCAGTTGAGCCCTGACCGCCACTACCACCACCGCCGCCGCCACCGGAACCATCACTTCCATCTGTTCCCGACGTTCCATTTCCTGGAATAAAAAACCCTCCTGCAATTGAATAAGACCCTACTATACCATTTGAACTGGCAGCACCATCACTCCCTATTGTTCCGCCTACTCCATCAAAAGGCGGTCCTGGATTATCACAATTGCCCCCAATTACCTCATTAAACCCAATTCCCCCATTACCTCCTGAACCAGGAGCTCCTCCTAATCCTGGATCACCATTAACACCGCTTCCAAATCCACCACTGAAGGAGACTTCACCATATCCTCCACTACCACCATTACCACCAATATTCCCAACACCAGAAGTTCCACCTGTTCCACCAGCTGCTCCGTTTACAGTACAACCAAACAAATTCCAGCACAAACCACCATTATCGCCATCAGCCCCATTTCCACCAGGAGATCCAGTAACTCCTGACGAACCAGTTAAACCTGCAGAAGCATCACCAGAAAGAATCTGGCAACGCACTATGTTATAATCAGAACAATTATTCAGGTACAAGCCATAAGTAGAGATACCTTTAGAATTTGAAGTGGTGGCAGCCTGAGCGCTAGAGGTCTCAATGGTAAGGTCTTGAAGCCTGAAATTCGTCTGGCCAATTATCTCAAAAGCCACCAAACGGGGAGATGTTGGCTGGCCTTGTACATTATTGGTGTCTCTAATTATAGTCGTTGCACCAGCTTCACTGGTTTTAGTGGTGAAGCTCGCATCATATCCTCCTTCAAGGGTAACAAAGCTGGTAAGGGTGGTAATAGGATCACTTATTACATAGGTGCCTGTGGTCATCTTGATAACTATGCTGTTGCATTGTGCCATGCTTAATGCGTTAAGCAGATTGGTAGGTGAATTGCGGACAAATCCGGTTCCAACTCCAGAGGGCTCGACATAAATCACATTACATGATGGCACCGGAGGCGATAAAGGTCCGCTAATTACAGTAGTTGCCATATTACCCGGGCAACCAATAGATGAGGCCACATTTACTGTATATGATCCTGTATCTGCGCTGGCAATTACAGAAGAAGAAGTGTTCAGATCAGTTTGGGTAACACTTCCTGTCCAATAGAAATTACAATCTGCACATGGATTTCCATTGATAGTTGCAGAAGCAGTTATGGGAGTAGTGCCACTACATAGTGTCAGATTCATAGGGGTTACAGAGACTACTGGAGCTGGACCAATGGTTATAATCTGTGATTCGGTTCGAATACAATTACCATAAGAGACCATCACAGAATAGGAAGAAGAAACAGAAGGGGTAACCGTGATGGAATCCGCTGTGCTTCCACTTGGATTCCAACTATAGTTTGCGCCAGTTACAGGACCACCATTGGCCAGCAGAGTTACACTGGCCCCCTGACATATTTCTGTAGCACTTGCTGAAACAGTAATGGGAGCAAGGTAATTAAACGTAATGGTATCTCCATTATTCATTAAGTTGCCACATTTATCTGCCACAGACCCTACATGTGTAAGGGTATATACTCCAGACAGTATTTGAGGAGAGTTGTCAAAAGTGAGGATTATCTGGGAGGTCAGCACACCGGTGCACCCTACACCAACAGCACTAATTATGCTAACAGCTCCGGATGGACCACTAAGGGTAAAGTCAGCACCATTAGATTGGATGGAAGCACATTGAATGGGCTCATCAAAGGAAACTAATACCTGGTCATCAATCGTACAGTTTTGATCAGCAGCAGAAAACCCTGGAGGTGTTGTATCAAAAATACTGGCGGAGCCTCCAAAGGTAATCGTATATCCGTTGTTGTCCTGGGTCCAATTATCTATAATTAAAACATAGGTCGAGCCAGCACTCACATTAAGTCCCGGCATCATAGGAGTCCCTCCTGCTCCATTACTCAAGGGAATTGTAGGAGAAGCAGGTAATTCCAAGCCAGTATTTCCATAGGTAGCCGAAAAGTTGCAACGCACTGGTGTAGCGTTGGGCACACCTGGACATCCAATGGTTGTAATATCATAAAGTGCAAAATCATAGTCGTTTTGGGTCTGTATGACAAAAGAAAAGTCGCCAGTATTTTGCACTGTAAACACATACCAAACAGAATATTGTTCTCCACTTGCCAGACAAGTTCCATAGACCTCTTGTACAGACCCAAACCCTGTATATGAATTTGGCTCCGTATAGGATTGCTGACAAACAGCGATCGCCCCATCACAATCCTGCTCAGGCCCCGTTGTTAGTAAGTAATTAGATTGGTCGCCTCCCATTTTAAATTGAACATTTCCATGGGAAAGCCTGTTTTTAGTTTCTTTCTTCTTAGCCTTCAGCTCTGAGCTGGTAGGCAGCCGATTTCCGTTATTAGATCCCGGAACATAATTTGTGGGATACTGGCTTTGTTGGGCAAATAAATTGCCCGCGACTATTATGAGTGCCGCAATAAAAAAAGTACGCATGTGCCTAGAGTAAAAGTGTTGTCTTATAATCTATTAGAATTTTAAGGACTGAAAGGTAAGTAAAAAGCAGAATACCTACAAATAAGAGGATATGCTAAAATAGATCAGGCAAATACTTATTGGCATTAAAGAAAATAAAAATGTTAAGCGGAATACATAATCTAGTATCTTTGCTTTTTTAAAACTAGTACCTTAAATCAATCTGATGAAAACAGTCTTACCCATCTTTATAGTCCTGGCTTTCTTGGGGGCACTTCCCCTTGAGCCTGTAAAAGCTCAAGATAAAACAGCTAAAAAAAGCTTCATACAGAAACAGGAGCCAGATGCTTTCATAGCACAAGGAGTTTTTTCATATACCTTTAGCAAAACAACGGGGACCTACGAGAATTTGACTGGGGCCACCTCTCTAAATAACAACCAATTATGGGATGATCCCAATTATCTGGTACCGATGGCATTCGGATTTACAATGTTTGGGAGAGCCATTGACCTCCTTTCATTTGACGAATTCTTAGGTGGGGGCCTAATAGGAATTGCCAATGCAGACACCCTTTTTACACCTATTATTTTGCCCTTTGATGCCGACCTGATAGACCGGGGAGACTTAAGCGGTGTATCTCAATCTCCCTTATCTTATAAGGTTGATGGTTTAGCAGGAAACAAAATACTAAAAATTGAGTGGAACAATGCAGGGTCCTTTGATGAGGCAGACTCATTGAATACGCTCAATGATTATGTAAATTTTCAGCTGTGGTTGTATGAAAGCTCACACGATATTGAATTCCACTATGGTCCCAGTTCCATAGCTAATGAAACTATATTTTATTATGGATTACCGGGCCCTATTGCCGGAATAATACAATGGGATGAATTGACATCAAATTTAACTGATGTCCATTTATTGCAGGGATCCCAAGACAACCCTACACTAGTGGATAGTGTGGCGCCTGTGATTGGAACACCCGCTGATGGCACTATCTATAAATTTACCAACCAAATCGTCGGTATGGACAGGCAAAAATCCCAGAAAAGTGTCAAGGCCTATCCCAATCCAGTTGACGATATATTGACTTTAACCTGGGCAGAACAAGATATTAAGGAAGTGGTGCTATATAATAGCATAGGAAAAAGGGTATATGGAGAAACAACTTCCTTTAACAGCGCAAAACTACAGATAGACCTGAGTGGGTTTTCACCAGGGATGTACTACGTTCATATTAGGACAGGCCAAGTCCTGATGAACCAGACAATTGTTAAACTATAACAGGATTTGGCATAGGCTAGCCTAAAGAAAAGGGAGGTAATAATTTATTCTATCTGATGCATTGCAATAAGCAAAAACCTGATGCTGTTTTTTCTTAATCGTATTGAGGGACATTCTTATCAACATCCCTACATAGTCACCTCAAGAGCTACATCTACAGATGCATAGGTTCCTGAGCAGATAGTAATGGTTGCTGTACCTAAGCCCGTTGCTGTAATTTCACCAAACAACCTTTCAGGCATGATACGTATCTGCTGTTTTTCCGTATCTTAGTCAAATGCTTCGCCTTATAGTCCTGCTCATTCTATGCTCCAGTGTAACATTAGCCTCTGCACTCAATCTTGATTCCCTTTGGGGTATTTGGAATAATGAAAACATGGAAGACACCAGCAGGTTAAAGGCCATGCATATTATTGTCTGGAACGGTTATTTATTTTCCCAGCCTGACAGCGCCATGTATTTTGCAAGGCTACAGTATGATCTTGCTGAAAAAGCAGAAAATAAAAAGTGGATGGCAAAAGCACTTAATACACAAGGTATGTCCTATTATTTGCAGGATCTTTATACAGAGGCACTAAATTGTCTTAACAAAAGCCTGCAACTCAATCAAGCATTGGACAATAAAGAGGGGATCACCACTTGTCTTTCAAATATTGGGCTGGTATATGAAAAACAGGGGAACTATCAAATGGCTATGGAGCATTACCAAACCAGCTTAAAAATTAACCGAGAACTTGGATATACAGAAGGCTTATCTAATACCCTAAACAATATAGGGATTCTTTATGATGAACAAGGCAATTTCGATAAAGCATTGGAATATTATACACGCAGTTTGCAGCTGGATAAAGAAAACAATAATAAAGATGGGATTGCCAGTTCACTGAACAATATTGGTCTCTATTATGTGAGCCAAAAAATATACGATAAAGCGTTAGCCCATTTCCTTCAAAGCATAACAATTAAGGAACAAATTAATAATGATGTTGGCTTATCTTATACCTACCAAAATATTGGCAGAATTTACCTAGAAAGCGGCAAATTAAAACAGGCCAGAAAATACTTTGATCAGGCCATTACAATCCAACAGAAAACAGGAGAAAAGTATCCATTAGTAAATGCACTGTTAGGCATAGGGGAGATTTATTATGTAGAAAATAACTTGAGTGCGGCAATATTATATGGTAAACAAGCATTTCAATTGGCTCAAGAAACAAATGCTATTAGGCTTATAACCGAATCAAGTGAATTCCTTTATAAAGTATATTCAAAAACAAACCATACCAAAGCTCTAGAGATGTATGAACTCTATATTAAAATGCGAGACAGTATTGCAAATGAAGAGAACACCAGAGCGCTCATACAACAAGAATATCAATACGAATACGATAAAAAGGCCGCTGCAGACGGTATCCGGAATGCTGAAACCATTAAGCTGAAAAACATACAATTACAAACACAAAAAACGCGTACAAACTACCTCATCATAGGTGTATTTATCATGTTGTTGTTTCTGATCTTAGCTATTTACAATTACAGGGCAAAAAGGATTGCTAATAAAACACTGCAAGATCAAAAGAAAACTATGGAAGAAAAAAACAAGGAGCTGGAAAGATTATCTATCGTCGCTAGTAAGACTGAAAACATAATCTTAATTATGGATCCTGAAGGTAATGTAGAATGGGTTAACAATAGCTTTGTAAAGCTAAACAATCTCACGATGGAAGAATTGATCGCTGAAAGAGGTCCCAACATTAAAACAATCAGCAACAATCCAGATATGGCAAAAATAATAGAAGAGTGCATAAAATCAAAATCCCCATATCGTTACGATTCATTAAATATTACGAGTCAGGGAGAAAGGGTATGGGAATCGTCTACATTAACACCAATATATGATGAGCAGGGTGTTCTTAATAAATTTATAATAATTGATACTGATATTACAAAACAAAAAAATGCAGAAGAATTATTAAATCAAAAAAACAAAGATATAACCGACAGCATTAATTATGCGCAGCGCATACAAAACGCCCTGCTTCCCTCTAAAGAGGTTCTCTCCCTAATCCCTGATGGCTTTATCCTCTTTCAACCAAAGGACATCGTTAGTGGGGACTTCTACTGGATGCAGCAGCACAACAACCGCATCTACCTAGCTGCCTGCGACTGCACAGGCCACGGTGTCCCCGGTGCCTTCATGAGCATGATTAGCTCCTCGCTATTGGACGAGGCATTATTGGAGAAAGGCATTACACAGCCCAGTGAGATTTTCTTTGAGGTACGGAAAGGAATCATCAAAGCCTTAAAGCAAACCGAGGAAGCTGGGAGCCAGAAAGACGGCATGGATGCCGTTCTTTGCAGCTGGGATCAAAATGGCAAATTGGAATATGCTTTAGCGTATAATCCCTTCTTTCTAATCAGAAACAGAGAGCTGATCGAGACCAAAGCAGACAAATATCCCGTTGGCTTCCATACAGGAGCACAAAAACCCTTTACCCACCATGAGCTGAAGCTGGAAAAAGGAGACACGGTCTACCTATTCTCCGACGGCTACCCAGACCAATTCGGCGGGAAAAAGGATAAGAAATTCATGATGAAAAACTTCAAGAAGCTCTTGCTATCTATACAGGACAAAACCATGAACGAGCAGAAAACCATCTTAGAAGAAACCATGGCAGAATGGAAAGGAGATACCGAGCAGGTGGATGACATCCTGGTGATGGGGGTAAGGTTCTAGCTACCTGTTGAGATATGAAAGAAAGCACATAAAAGCAGAATGACGAAAATTGAAACTTGACATCTCATTTGTAATTAAGTATTGGCAATGAAATACTGCTTGTTCTTTGTTTTTGTGTTCTCCTATTTATCTGGCTGTATCCCTGTGAGGAGTATCTTTTTGGGCAGCCCAGATAAAAGTGACCTTTTGAGATTTCACAGCAATGAAATTAAGGCTGACACAAATTGTTTTATTTTCAAAAAATCCGACTCCCCAGGTTTGTCAAAATTAAAAGTGAACGATTGGTCTACAGATATTCCATTCTTCATCAACCTAAATGACCTTGCAACAAAACATAAAGTCAGAAGTTTTTTAGTAATTCAAAATGACACATTAAAGTATGAGTATCACAACAAAAAACTGCAAAGAGATGCTTTACATTCATCCTACTCCATAGCAAAATCATTCATTTCAGCATTAATTGGAATTGCAATTGAAGAAGGCCTGATAAAAAGCGTGAATGAATCTGTAACAACTTATATCCCTGAATTAAAAAAAATTAAATATGCGAAATATTTACAGATCGAACATCTTCTAAACCAAACGTCGGGAATTAAATACCGTTTCCGTTTAGATGTAAATCTATATTATGGGGCTAACATAATTAAACAATTAAAAACGATTGAATTTGATACGATACCTGGAAGAACACAACATTACCTAAACATTAACACACAACTTTTAGGCATTGTTTTAAATCGGGCCACAAATATGAGTATTGCAGCATACATGCAAGAAAAAATATGGAAACCTCTCCAGATGTGTTCGGATGCAAAGTGGTCAACAGACAAAAAGAATAAGCTTGAAAAAGCATTTTGTTGCATCGGAGCAACGGCATTAGATTATGCTAAATTAGGACGGCTCTATCTAAACAAAGGTACTTGGGAAGGCAAAAACGTTTTTAGTGAAAAGTGGTATTATGAAACAATAAAACGAGATACGGCGAACGGCAGCAGCTTTAATTTTAACTATTCATGGCATATTGGTTTAAAGGAATATCAGGATTTCATGGCTATTGGCCTATATAAGCAACACATATATATTAATCCAGAAAAGAATTTAATAATTGTTTTATTGAATGATAAAGAAAAAAAACTGTTGGCTGAAAGAGTAAACTGGTGGTATGTTTTCAGACAAATTGCAGACCAAGTCTAAACCAAACATCATTTATAAAATCCGGCAAAACCAAACATTCCCCTTTAAGGAAGAAATATTGGATCTTTCCTTTCTACTCTTCCAATAACACAATAATGTCTCTTTTTATCTTTAGTATAATACAATAGTGTTTGACTATTTGGATCCTTAGAAGTTATGCTATCGTTCTCTTCGATTTTTGTTTTACTGTAATGCCCTGATCTTCTTAAAGCATACATTTTCTTATTATAAAACACACTATCCAATTGAATTGCTTCATCAGCTGAGCCAACAATAACAAAGAGAAAAACTTCAGGTTTTCTGTCAGGCGTCCCAGGGATTTGTTTCTGCGTATAGACTTCTCTGATTACAAGATCTGCTGCAGATGGTTTTGCAAGCTCTTTTTGTCCCACACATGCGACAGAAAAAAAAACAAGGACAGACAATATTACACATAGCTGTTGAGTGTTCTGTGCATTATTTGACACTTTCATTCTCCGTCATCTTTGTCTAGTACTTAACGACCTGGAATTTGACCAGTTCGCCTTCTTGACTGATTACCTCAACCATATAAATACCAGGGGTTTCTTTTATCTCAAATTGAATACTGGTGATTGATTTATATGATTTAGAAGAAATTACCTTACCTCCAATATTGCTTATGTTAATGGTTATATTGTCGTATTCTCTGCCCATCTCAAGCGATAATGCGCCAGATGTGGGATTTGGATAAAGGCCAGGAAGTTCTTGGAATGTATTTTCCAGGATTTTTAGAATTGTAATCGTGTAACACGCAGATGTATCGGTACAACCATTTTGTGTAACCGAAACCGCATAATTACCATTCTCGGTAGCCGTATAAGTTTGGCCAGTTTCTCCCAAAATACTTGCAAAGTTGTTATCGCAATCCAGCCATTGATAATTGGCACCTGTAGCGTTTGCTGTAAGAGAAGGGTTATTATTTGTTACGCCAACATTGGTTGGGGTTATAGTTAAATTAATGGAAATGATGCTATCGCATCCAGCAACATTTAAAATAGTATCTGTGTAAGTGCCATTGGTGGCCCAAACATAATTACCACTGGGAGAAGTATATGTATCGCATACTGATGGATTTATGGCAGAACTCGTGCTGCAATCTTCTACAATTATTGAATAGTCTTCTACCTCACCGGTTTCCTCCCCACAAGGAAGAGGAGATTGATTCCAATATTGACTTCTTACCCGCATTCTAAGGGTATCATTTAATATGGCATTATAAGGAACCGTAAAGGTTCCGAATGACTCGTGGTTAGAATCCAATTCACTCATCAAAATGAACTCTGAAGCATCGAATACAGCATTCTTGTTAAAATCAATCCATGCTCCGGTGGTATCATCATCCCAATGAAAAGCCAGATCAATTTGCAGTGTATATTCCAGACCCCTATATAGGGTTATCAGCGTATCTGTAAAATCTCCATAAGACTCCTTGCCACTTGGATTTTGCATGCCATTTAAAGAAACAAAATCAATGTAATCAGCCGTTGTGTTAGAGGCACCTATTGCAGTGCAATATTCAAAGGGATGTATTGTATACATAAATTTATAGGTTTTAGAAGTATCTCCATTTGCCCCAACCGCAATAACCCTAAAATACATTTTGGTTCCAACAGGATAATTGGGCAAGTGCGTTTCAGAAACCCAAGTGCTGTCTAGTGTGTTTGTCATATTAATAAGATTTCCAAAGATTGGACTGTTCACAGACCATTCCAGGTATACATTATTAAGTATCTCGTCATAGGAGATAACTGATGTAACATATTGTTCCACACTTTCTTTTGGCGTAACATCTGCAGGTTTATCAGTAAGACTTGTTGTAAGAATAGAAGGGTGGTCATTTTTCCCTACTAGTGTATATTCCCACAACCCCCTACCCCATGTAGCCGCCTTGATCGTATTAGAGCCATAGACAATTTCTAATTCCTGTACCGTTGTATTGGGAAAGTCTGGATTATACAAAACCCAATTTGTACTACCCATAGCTTTAGTATATACCCCTATTTCTGCCCCCAAATAGATATTTGAAGCTTCTGAAACGTCGATTACAACACTATGTATAGGCATCTCCGCAAGATTATGTGTAATATTAGTCCAGTTACTACCCCCATCGTTGGTTATAAAAACTTTACTGTTGTCATTTTCATAAGTAGCATACACGACAACAATTATATCATCATCATATGGATCAAATGCAATATCTTGAATAGAAGCAAATGGGAGATTATTTTTTATACTGGTGAATGTAGCGCCACCATCTATAGATTTATCAATTTTCTCGCCACTTGATACCACAATAATATCAGTATTGTTCTCTGCAATAGCCGCTTGTTTTATATTATCTGAAATAGAACTTGGTATCCCCCTATAGTTCCATGTAGTGCCAAAATCTTCACTTACAAAGACGCTGTCAGTGAAGTGATATATTCTCATATGATTATTCGGATCAAAAGCCAAAGGTGCTTCCCATGCAGCATTTCCTGAGCCACTCTGGCCTGAAGGGCTTACGCCGTCTAATGTTTTTCCTCCGTCTTTAGTTCTTATGCGGCCTCCATATTGAACACTGCCAATCATCCAATCATCATTTAATGGGTGAATAATTCCTTCCATACCATCCGCACCATAGAACTCAATCCACCTATCCTGTTTTTTTATGCTGGTTCCATTATCTTGTGACCCAGAAATACTTATAAAATGATTGGATTGACTTACGCCTAATTTATAATTTTCTCTTATTGCAGTACCTTGGCTAAGTATTTCCCAGGTTGCTCCATTATCGTCACTCTTACAAAAAAACCCATCTGTACCTATATAAAAAACGCCATTTATACATTTAGCAGGATGCAGATCGGCATGAACATAATGCCCACTATTATTGAGCTTATCGAAATAGCTCCCAGATCCATGATTGGTGTTACCCAGAGACCACCAAGTTATTTGATTAAAAGTCTTTCCGCCATCAGAACTGGCTTCAATGTCTACATAGCCATAGATCATCTCTGATGTATCCAAATCATTTACAGCAAAGCCAAAACAGGATTGTGGTGGGTTGCTCAAAAAGACATAACTCATGCCATTGTCGTTTGACCTCCATACACCATTAGAGGAAGCAAAATACAAGCAATTGGGACAGCCTGGACTAACAGCCAAAAATCCCAGAGCACCATTGTTTCCAATTATTTCATCGGAAAGCGAATAGCTAAGGCCCATATCTGTAGATCTCAGCACATAATTTTTATTTGCAGACCAATAATAATCATCATATAAGTATATAATACTATCGTTTGCCGGATGAAAAGCAATATTCACAATATCACCTGTTGGAATTAAATTGGTCCACGTTTGCAAATTGTCATCAGACCTGTATATCCCCTTTGAAGTCCCAATAAAAATAAGGCTAGGTATTACAGGGTGGTATGCCACCTTATAAATCACAAACCAATCGTTCCCCAGCCCACCAAAACCTAAAGTTGAAGGATTGAAATTAGAAACTGTCCAAGTATCGCCTCCATCAATTGAACGGTAAATTCCATGAGAACAATCATTATTCGAATTTCTCACATTGATCAAAATTGAGTCAGGATTTGTAGGGGATACGGCAATTGTATTTACTCCACTTGCCATTAAAAAGTCAGTAGACCCCCCTTGCCAAGTTGCGCCACCATCTAAGGTTTTCCAAAAACCTCCACTTCTGGAACCTAAATACATCGTATTTATATTATTGGGATCAACGTAATGATCTTCTACCCTTCCTAAGCCTGCAGAATATTGTTCAGTAATGCTATCTACCCTATTAGGGCCAAGTTCATTCCATCCATTTGGGAAGGAAGTTTTTCCAGCGAGCAAATTTGCACCTAAACCCTGTTGGTATGCATTTGCCACAAAATAGGGGTCAACATTTTTTCTGTTTCCACTTGGAAAGTATTTATATTCATTGTTATATCTCCACCTTTGATATTCTTTCCAACCCGATCCTTTCGCATTTTTGTTATGTGTTTCAAAATACCTATCAGCTTCTTTGCAAACAACATAAAAATTATAGTCATTATGTTTCATCATTGCTTTATACTTTTCCTGACCAAAAGCATTTGCAGATAAAATCAAGATAATTACAATATAAAAAGCGCTAATACGACACATTATTCCTTATTATAATTTGCAGTTTTAATTCTTGGCTATGGCACAACAATCCCATTATTGTACAATAAGCCTATTTCAAATTTCAGCGTTTGTCTTTTTAGTTTAGCCAAAGTATTTATGCAGGCCTTTATAGGGTAAATATAAGAAATTCTTGATAAGCTTAGAATTTGGCGCCAAAAGCACAAATAGCCAGTATCTACATTAATTATGCAAAAAAGTGCATTATTTTGCGCAAACTGGCATTTACTGGTATTGTTTGGACATTTTTGCAATGATCCCCTTCACTGCCTCAACTATTTCCTTTGGCCTTAACACTTTCACATGATTGCCAAAACTGAGGATCTGCTCCATAAATTCAAAATTGGGCACTACATTACATGATATAATGAGCTCATCACCTGTTTGCTTTATTATCTTTTGTGTATGATGTAAGGGTTTAGTTAAAACATAATTTCCTTGTAGGGGCGTAAATGAGAGCATAATCTCAGTGGGGATGCCATCTGGCTGACTAATGCCATATACAAACTTGAAGAATTCTTCAGGATCAAATTCTGTATTTTCCTTAAATGTCGCTCCTTCAACAGCCGCGATGCTTTCTATTCTGTCTAATCCATAAGTCCTGATAGAGCCAGCAGATTCAGACCATCCTATAACGTACCATCTGTTCCTGAACTCTTTTACCAAATATGGGTGCAGGGTATGCTCAAAAGCCTCCTCTCTGCCAAACACTTTGTGAAACATATTAACCACACGCTGCTCCTTGATTGCAACAACGAGATCTGTGAGCAGATGACTGCCTTTGAAATAAGGGGCCTTTTCAAACTGGATGATCTTGTTATTTTCCAGATCATCACCAACAGCCTTAGAGATGCTTACCACATCAGAGATCTTGTCTATGGCCTCTTCAAACTGCTTTACAACCTTTAGCCCTTTGAATTGCGCCAATATCCCAGCTGCAAAGTAAAGTGCCTCAATCTCACTTTCTGTAAGCGGAATATCAGCCAATGTATAATTAGGATTTGTATAGTAATACCCTTTATTTATCCGACAATACTCAATAGGGGCATAATACCCTAAATGCTGTTCGTATTTCATGGCAGCGAGATCTTTTTCAATAGTTGAAGTAGATATATGCTCACCCAAAGTGCCATATAGCTCATCCTCACAAACACTTCGCAATTCTTCCTT
>DTSC01000368.1 GCA_012965625.1 Flavobacteriales bacterium
CGACTCCCTCTGGGGCGTGTGGAACGACAAATCCCAGGCTGATACCAACCGCTTAAAAGCGATGAAAATAATTGCTTGGGATGGTTATCTGGAAACAGCACCAGATAGTGCTTTCTATTTTGCACAAATACAATATGATTTTGCAGAATCAACAGGAAATAAAAAGTGGATGGCAAATGCTTTAAATACACAGGGCTGTGCTTTTAGAAATCAACGCAATTATGAGCAGTCCATGGAATATCACCAAAAAAGCCTAAAGATCTACCAAGAAACAGGCAATAAAAAGGGAATAGCTGCTTCTTACAGCAACATTGGACTTATTTACCGAGACCAGGGTAACTACGATGAGGCGCTTATTTATTATAAAAAGTGTTCAAACATCTATGAAGTAATAGATGATAAAAAAGGAATTGTAAAGTCCTTAAACACCATTGGAGAGATTTATAAAAAACAGGTCAACTTAGAAGAGGCACTGAATTACTTCCGGAAAAGTTTAAATATCAATGAAGCACTAGGTAATAAAAAAGGAATTGCTGTTTCTTACAGTAAAATTGGATTGACTTATAAAGGTCTGGGTAAATATAATAAGGCAAAGAAGTATTTTGAAAAAAGATTAAAGATCTATGAAGAACTGGGTGATAAAAAGAAAATTGCAGATGCTTTCCATGACTTTGGCTTGATTTACAATTATCAAGGCAATTATGATTCGGCTCTTATCTGTTATCAAAAAAGTATAAATATCTATGAAGAAATAGATTATAAGCAAGGAGGATTAGTTCATGTTCTCAACAGTATTGGGAGTAATTATGTAGTCCAAGGCAATTATGATTCGGCCCTTGTGTATTCTCAAAAAAGCATAAATGTCTGTGAAGAAATAAATGATAAAAGAGGAATGGCTCACGCTTACGGGAACCTAATGAATATTTATTATCCTCAAGGCAAACTTGATAAAGCACTGGAGAATCTTCAATACGCTATAGAAATTTTAGAAGAAATAGATGGTGAATCTTTAAATTTATTAATGGGTTACATGAGTATAGGAAATATTTATTATACACAGGAAAATTATGATCGGGCCCGTATAGAATTTTTGAGATGCTTAAAAATGCATAATAAAAAAGGATATATAGAGGGAAAGCAATTGATTTACGCTAACCTTGGGTCAGTTTATGGTCATCTGGAAGAATACGATACAGCTCTGGAGTATTTTGAAAAATCCTTAAAGCACTCACTGGAAATTGGTGATCATGCTACTAGTGGCATGGTATATTGCAACATTGGCGAACTATTTACTAAAAAAAGCAATTATGGTAAGGCTCTTGAGTATCTTAACAATGGTCTGAAAATTAATAAAGCTGTTGGTAATAAAACATATATAGCGGTTAACTTATGCAACCTGTCAGATCTTTATTTTAAACAGGGAAATTACACACAGGCGCTGTTATATGGTGAAAAAGGATTAAGTCTTTCAAAAGAGGTGGGTACGGTAATATTAATTAAGCCTATCAGTGATCTGATGTACAAGATTTATAAAAATACCGGGCAAACTAATAAAGCCCTTCAGATGCTCGAGCTGTTCATACAGATGCAAGATAGCATCCATAATAAAAAGAACATAGAAGCAGCCATCAGTTACCAGTATAAAATACAAGCTGATTCTATAAAGGCTGAACAGGCAAAAAAAGAAGCACTTACGCTAGCCGAACAAAAACGTAAAGAAGACATCCGCCAGAAAGATGCAGAAAAGAAAAATATGATAATTGCCGCTAGTGTTTTTGTGGCTGCTTTGGTTTTAATATTTGCCTTTTTTGTTTTCAACAGATTGAGGGTTACCCGCAGGCAAAAGAAGGTCATAGAGGATCAGAAGCAACAGGTAGAAGAGCAGAATAAATCCATCACCGACAGCATACGTTATGCAGAGAACATACAAAGAGCTTTACTGCCCACCATTGAAAACCTTAAGAATGCCTTGCCAGATGGCTTTATTCTCTTTCAACCTAAAGATATTGTCAGCGGTGACTTTTACTGGATGCAGCAGCACAACGATCGTGTGTACCTTGCTGCCTGTGATTGCACTGGCCATGGCGTTCCCGGTGCCTTTATGAGCATGATAGGC
>DTSC01000369.1 GCA_012965625.1 Flavobacteriales bacterium
TTGCCAGAAAGAGTTTCTAAATATGGACGAAGCTGCTCCGCACCAAGCGCACAATTAAATCCTACACTTAGCAAGGGTAAATGTGCTACTGAATAAAGAAATGCCTCAACTGTTTGCCCAGAAAGGGTGCGGCCACTTGCATCTGTTATAGTACCAGAAACCATAATCGGCAACTCCTTGCCTGTAGTTTCGAAAAAATCGGAAACAGCAAACAAAGCGGCCTTAGCATTTAAGGTATCAAATATGGTTTCAATTAAAAGGACATCAACTCCTCCATCAATCAAGCCTCGAATCTGCTCTGTATATGAATCCACCAATTGATCAAAAGTAATTGCTCTATATCCCGGATCGTTCACATCAGGTGAGAGAGAGGCCGTTCTGTTTGTTGGGCCTATTGAACCAGCCACAAAACGCGGTTTATTGGGGGTTTTCCTGGAAAACTTTATCGCTGCCTCCTTTGCTATTTTAGCTGATTCACAATTTAACTCATAGACTAATTCTTCCAGATGATAATCGGCTTGTGCAATTGAAGTTCCTGAGAAGGTGTTGGTTTCTGCAATATCGGCCCCCGCCTCAAAATATTTTTCATGAATTTCTCTAATAATATCAGGGCGTGTTAAACTAAGGAGATCATTATTTCCCTGTAGAGGATATTCAAAGTCTTTAAACCTATCCCCACGATAATCTTCTTCCTTAAGCTTATAACTTTGGATCATTGTTCCCATAGCACCGTCCAACACCAGGATTCTTTCTTTTAATATGTTTTTAATCGTCTTCAATTAATTTCAATAGTGATTATTGTAAAAGGCCTTAAAACTAAAAAATCTCTTCCGATTTATCAGAAGAGATTACACTGGCCTATATTAATCTGTTCCGACTCATCTTCCTCAAATCAATTGTATTAATTGACAATAGGATAGATGTGGCACCATTTTCAACACCTTTTAATTGCGCAGATTGGTTGCCAAGGCTTCTAAGGTCTAATTCCCTCCACCTTTCTTGATAAGTCACCCCTTAAAACGCCGATAACTTACCGGTGTTTTGCAAAAGGTAATAAAATAAAAAGAACAAAATTATTTAAGCAAAGATAAATCAGGGACATTTTAAATACAAACGAATTGTATTATTAACTTCTATTAATCAGAGCCTTCTTGGAATTACGGTTGTAATAAAACAAATATTCAGGTTACCCACCATAATATGGCCGCATCATCAGATAAACAACAACCCCTGTAATAGCCACATATAACCATATGGGCAAGGTCCATCTGGCAATTTTTCGGTGTTGAGGGATTTGGTTCGCAAATCCTCTAAAAACTGTAATTAAGGCTAATGGAACTATACTGGTTGCCAGCAAGATATGTGAAATGAGTATGACAAAATAAACGGTCCTTATCCAGCCCTTACCACCATAAACAGTGTGACCAGTATTATAATGATAAATCACATAAGAAATTAGGAAGATACTAGACAAACATAAGGCTGAAACCATACATGCCTTGTGTAGGGATATTCTTTTCTTGATGATTAGGAAAAAGCCCATGATCAAGAATATTGCTGTTAAGCCATTTAGAATTGCATGAAAGAGAGGCAAAACACTTAAGTCACCAAAGACTTCTTGACCCGGTAAGAGCATTAGGCACGCTACCAAAATTGGAATGAGAACGGAAACAACAGTAATTACCGGCAAGAAGACACTCCCTTTAATTTCCATACACTACATTAAAAATCATGATATATATTTCCCAATTCCGTTTTAACACCCAAATAAAACATTATTGAAGTTTCTTCCAAAACATCACTTATTTTGTTTCTCATAACAAGGCCGCTTTCTAACCTCAAGTTAATTGAAGGATATAATAAGTAGGAAATTTTCAAGCCCATAATCAACAAATTCGTTTTAACACCTTGGCTTACTTTATTGTCAAACTCTTGCTCTTTTGGTGTTCCATAATCTAAAAATATATTCCCTCCCCAATTGGAGCCTGCAGAATCAGCTCCAATTACAGCAACTAATCCCATTCCTTCAATAGAAAAACCTTTAATGCTATATCTCAAAAAAGAAACACTTTCATAAAAATTTGCTCCCAAAGGATGTGCAAGTGCTTGGTTGTAGTGAGAATAGTTTTGTAGAGACAAACCATGGGAATATGTGTATGGGCGTACATAATTCACTTCTGTTTGAAAATGAAGCCCTTTGATTTTAAGGAAATTAAAAGACTTCAGTCCTAGCTGAAATCCATGTTTGTTCGCCCACCAGCCACTTCTCGCCTCAATTTCCTTTAACAAAAACTCATCAATAATTAATTGACCATAGAACACGAATGCCCTAGTTAATCTTACCGCAATATTTAACCCAAGCAGGGCATTATCAGAAGACCCTAACGAATATTCCACTGGCCGATAAAAAATAACAGGATTTAGATAGTTAATATCAAAACCTCGTGTTCCTGAGCTATCATCCCCTTGCCATATAATAGATTCAAAAACCCCTATATTAAGCCTCTTGTTAACATTCCAGCTGAGAAAATGGAATGAAGCATATTTTCTGCCAAATTTAGAGTTTGTCCCACCAAAACCTGGTTCATTGCTCATCATGGTAAACAGATTTAAATATTTAAAATTCCATACGTTTGTAGAAAGCTTAAAAAACGGATAGCTATATGGGTTATCTGAAAGCAAAAGAGAACGATATCCATTGCCTAAGAAATTTCGGCCCTGACCTAATTGAAAGTTAAAATATTTTGATGGTGAATATGACACATAACCATCAAGAGTATAATAGGAATAACCTTGCTTAGTGGGATGTGCATATCCCCGACCGGGCACAACTTCAGTTGTCTGAATAAATGAATCTACATAATTAGCAAATCCTGAATTCCCACTAATGTAATTAACTGATAAAGATACCTTTCTGCCCATCTGTGCCAAGCCAAACAGACCAAGTGAGGTTTCCATAACTGATTTATTATTGGAAAGGTCAATAGCTGGAAGAACAGAAAATAAAGGCCTAAGCACCAGGCGTGAATGCGCATCTTTCTTGACTTTTTCAACATTGAAAAGCAAAAATTTTGGGGTGATGCTCAGATTCAGGGAATCAATTCCTTTCACAGGGGCAATATCAACAGACCGAAATGGCCTAACCGAATTATGGAACGCTAAGTTATGGTTCAATGCATGATACTCATACAAATTGGAAAGCTCCCGATTAATTGGCAAAAAGGAAGACTGGGCTTGAATTAATTGAGAAAAGGCCATAAAGAGACCCATCGTTAAAGAAACTAAAAATCTATACTTCAAGAAATGGCAAGCAACATTCAAAACTTCAATCAAGTTTCTTTTTGATAAAAAAAGGGATCTGGCTAATAAGAATTGCAGCACCACATACAATGTATAAACAGATACTAGGCTCTACCCCAGATGTAAAAACTGCAATGGTAATTATTAAAATATTAGCAGAATACAAAACCAAGGCCACCTTCCCCTGAGATAAGCCGATTTTCAATAATCTGTGATGGAGGTGTTTATTGTCAGGAGAAAAGGGCGATTGGCCTTTTACCGATCGCAGGATAAAAACCCGAAGGGTATCAAGAAGAGGATACATTAGGACTGCAATAGCAAATACTGGTTTTGAAAGGCCTAAAAGTTCATCCGGCAAATGATGTTTTGGAAATTCAATAAGCTTAATGGCTAAGATTGAAACAATCAGCCCAATAATAAGAGCCCCCGAATCTCCCATAAATATTTTAGCAGGCGAAAAATTAAATATTAAAAAAGCAAGCAATGAACCTCCTAAAGCAAATGCAAGACTTGCATATGTTAGCTCTCCCGCAATAAAAAACCATATACCGAATGAGACACATACGATTAAACCAATTCCCGCTGCAAGCCCATCAACTCCATCAATAAGGTTAAAAGCGTTGGAAATTACGATATAGGTAAATAAAGATAAAAAGATGCTTGCCCATTCCGGAATTTCTTTAATCCCAAACAAACCATGCATACTGGTTAATCTTATATCAGCCATAGTCACTAATATTAAGCCAACTATGAAGTGACCAATCAATTTTTTTACTGGAGCTGTACCAATAATGTCATCTTTGATTCCTATAAAAAAAAGAATAAGTAGAGTTGCCACAATATATTTAAGGTCCGAATTAATCAGGATTTGACCTGAAATCTGTTCAGATGGAAACCAAAGTGCATAAGAGAATAGCGTTGCTGCAAAAATTATTATCCCACCAACAGAAGGTGTGTTTGTTTTATGAAGTTTTCTTTTATCATCAGGTTCATCAAAGAGCTTTTTTGCATTGGCCACCTTAATTAGGGCTGGAGTTGCAAGCAATACAACTAAAAAGGATGTTATAAACCCAATAATTAATATTTTTTCGTCCTCAATCAAAACAATTCTACCATTTAATAATATGCTAAATTAACAAAAACCCCAGAAAGGTCTTTTAGAAATCATAATATTGATTTCTGAGATAGGTTCTGATTCCAAAATAAAAATATTGCATCTCTTTTTCCCACCATTTATTTTCTTCTATCCTGCTAGACAGGCCTAATAACAATTGCATGTTTGTTTTAGGATTTATTAGATACCCTAACCTGATATCATGAAACATTAGTGCTGTTTGAACTGTATTTGAACCTGTTTCAACTATACTGTTATCTGATTTAAAGATATTTTTGCCATTATGATGGTATCCCAAAGAATCCTCTCTATATACTGCATAGTTAAATTTTATTTCTACAAAAAAGTCTTGTAATTGCCAGTTAAGGAAAGAAACGCTTTCAAAAAACCCAGCACCTAAGGGATGGGCTATTGCTTGGTTGTAATGGGTAAAGCTTCTGCTTGAATCAGCATGGGCATAAGTATAGGCGCTTACCTGATTAATTTCTGTCTGTATATGCAGATTGTTTACGCCAAACAAATCAAAGGCCTTAATGCCTATCTGAAATCCATTTTTATCACTTTTATAATCATCAAGCAACAATTGCCCATATACTATCCAATTATCTGCCAGATTATATCTTAAATTGACGCCAACAAGCGCATTATTTTCTTGCCGTAAGCCATAAGTTATGGGTCTAATAAAAGGAATGGGATTAATGAAACTATAAATATCTCTTTCGTGCATAAATCCTCCATTTTTATCTGATGAATTCCAAATCATCCCTTCAAACAAAGCAATATTTAACTTTTTCCCAAAAATTATTTCCAAATGGTGATAACTTCCCCCCTTGCGCTGGAACCATCTCAACATTCAAGTTTTGGAAACTGGTAAAAAGATTTGTATACCTAAATTTCCAAAAGGTTGTCGTTACCTTTAAATAAGGATAATTGAACGCATTGTCAGATATAGCTAATGAGCGATATCCATCACCGATAAAGTTTTTCCCAGTTCCAAATTGCACATTCATAAATTTCGTTAGGTTTAGGGAGATCAATCCTGAGGCCATAGCATAATCAAAGCCAGAATCTTTGAACCTTTTAAATCTTCCTTGCCCCGGAATTACATCATATTTTGCCCCAAAATCACTCAAGTAGTTCGGTAAAAATGCTTGGTTTTCATAAAATGAAGATATAAACGACACCTTTTCGCCAATACTTCCACGAATTAATATCCCCCTTGTATTTTTAAAAAGTTGTGTCATGTCTCCAAAGTTTGAGGTGTCTTTTTTATCAGCACCAAGCTCTAAGCAAAAAACAGGATCTATCGTTAAATAAAACCCTGCTGTGTCAACTATAAAAAGATGCTCCTCTTTAAGCTTTCGATAAATAAGTGATCTCCGCTTATCATGGGGAGAGCCCAATGTCTCCCTTTTTACTATTTCTTCAAAGCATGGTTTAAAGGAGGTGTGTGCATTGGTATCTGTGCTGCTTAATGTTTGTGAAAGCAACAAATCATGCGATCTGTTAAGAAAGGCTGGAACCTGTTGCGCTTCACAGATCTGATATGCCATCAAATATACCGAGGCAAAAGATAAAAAAACCCAAAATCGCCAAATGGCCATCTGCTAATAAATTTTCGAATATCTTTAATCAAAAAGTGTTTTTGATTACAAAAGGACATTAACCAATATTGGCCTTATCAAATTGAGTGCTGAAGCTCCCCTTCAATTTCATTATAAACTGTCTCTATACCCTCTCTTAAACCAATGCTATGTGTCCAACCCATATTATGGAGCTTAGTAACATCCAATAATTTTTGGGGAGTTCCATCAGGTTTTTCTGTATTAAATTTCAGTTCACCCTGAAAACCCACAATATCTTTGATCATTAAGGCGAGATCCTTTATTGAAATGTCCATGCCTGTACCTATATTCACAAACCCAGAATCATCATAGTTTTCCATAAGAAAGAAACAAGCATTTGCAAGGTCATCAACATGTAAAAACTCTCGTTTAGGTGTCCCTGTTCCCCAAATTTCAATATTTTCGTGATTTTCAACCATGGCCCGATGGATTTTTTTCAATAGGGCAGGCAACACATGAGAATTGTTTAGGTCATAATTGTCATTTGGACCATATAAATTTGTTGGCATTGTACTTATAAAATTGCAACCATACTGACTTCTGTAAGCATCGCACATTTTAAGTCCCGCAATTTTAGCAACCGCATAAGGCTCATTGGTTTTTTCCAAAGCACCTGTAAGCAGGTATTCTTCTTTTAATGGCTGGTCAGCCATCTTTGGATAGATACAAGAGGAACCTAAAGAAAGGAGTTTTGTAACATGATTTAGGTATGCAGCATGAATTACATTGATCTGAATAGCGAGGTTTTGATAAATAAATTCAGCTCTATAGCTATTATTAGCATTAATTCCACCAACCCTTCCTGCAGCAAGAAAAACATATGCGGGTTTTTCCGCTTCAAAAAAAGAATTGACCAAATTTTGATCACAGAGATCTAATTCCCTTGAAGTTCTTGTTACGATATTAGTAAAACCAGCATCATGTAAATGCCGTAAGATCGCAGATCCCACCATCCCCTTATGCCCTGCTACAAATATTTTGGCACTCTGATCCATTTCTCTATTCGTTATAATCTAAAATATCGTGACCCCCCTTTTTTAAGTACTGGTCTTTCTTAAAAAGGAGCAAATCTGACTTTACCATTTCTGTAACCAATTCTTGAAGAGTATATTGGGGAGTCCATCCAAGCTCTCTTTTTGCTTTCGTTGCGTCTCCAATTAGTAAGTCGACTTCTGTAGGCCTAAAGTACCTCTTATCAATTTCAACAAGCAAATCTCCTGTTTTATCATTATAGCCTTTTTCCTCTTCATCTTTTCCTTCCCATCTAATAGCAATGTCTACTTCTGCAAAAGCCATATTTACAAAATCCCTTACCGAATGGGCAACACCGGTTGCAAGCACAAAATCATCTGGTTTTTCTTGTTGCAAAATTCTCCACATCCCTTCAACATAGTCCTTTGCATGCCCCCAGTCCCGTTTAGCATTTAAATTCCCAAGATAAAATTTCTTTTGTAGTCCTAAGCTAATTCTAGCAACTGCCCTGGTAATTTTACGGGTCACAAATGTTTCTCCACGAATCGGACTTTCATGATTAAACAAAATTCCATTGGCAGCAAACATATTATAGGCTTCACGATAGTTTTTAGTGATCCAAAAGCCATATAACTTTGCTACTCCATAAGGGCTTCGGGGATAAAAAGGCGTATTCTCATTTTGAGGTGTCTCCTGCACCTTCCCATATAGTTCAGAAGTTGAAGCCTGATAAAACTTTGCTGATTGCTCCATTTTTAAAATCCTTATCGCCTCTAAAATTCTCAGTGTTCCAACAGCATCTGCATTTGCAGTATACTCTGGTGTGTCAAA
>DTSC01000370.1 GCA_012965625.1 Flavobacteriales bacterium
ATTTATTCCAAAATTAAGACTACTATGCAGGCTCGTCCTACAATTTGGTTTTTGTTAAGAAAAAAAGAAAACAGAGGTTATAAGGTCATTATAAATTCTAATGAGAAAAAGCTAAAGCAATGTGCATTAAAAAATATTCCTTTTGATGCCCAAGTGGGGGTTTTGGCCCATGAATTTGCTCATGTTTTACATTATAACTCTATAGGAACTCTGGAATTGTTAGTGGAAGGATTCCAATATCTGGTATCAATGAAATTTCGCTCTAAATTTGAAAGAGCCAATGATCTGGAGACAATAGAACGGGGTTTTGGATGGCAGGTTTATCATTTTACTGATTATATCTTAAATAAAACTGATGCAAGTGAGAAATATAAAGCATATAAAAGAAAGATATATTTTTCCCCTGAAGAGGTAGAGGAGATTATTATAAGTACTTCTGACTAATGTAGTTTCTTTAATAACAACCAATAGTTAGCAGTTTGATACACTTAATTTATATATGTTATCATAGATTTTTCTGAACATTGATAGATTTGCTGCCCTTACCAGTAAAATGTCAGAATATAAAAGATTACTCCTGCAATCCCAAGCATCATTAAAATGAAAATGTACTTATTCTGTTGTCGTGGATTCTCAGCGGATAATAGGTCCATATTCACCCATAATCGATTCCTTGTTTTATAGGATAGTTCCTCTTGAGTTTCTTCTTGGTTTTCCTCCTTGCTAATGTTTGTATCCTGCATCTTGAACTCTGAATATATGAAGAATGGCTGGAAATAATGCATCCATGGTTTCTTTTGCTCCATTTGTGGAACCAGGCAAAGTAAGTATTAGGGTATTTTTTCTCATTCCTGCTATACCTCTTGAAAGCATAGCATAGGGGGTTCTTGTTTGTCCATAACTTCGTGCTGCTTCCATGATTCCTGGTATTTCTTTGTCAATTAATGTGGCTATTGCCTGTGGGGTATTGTCCCTTGGCGATAAGCCTGTACCTCCAGTAATGATGACTATATTTAAAGCCTCGTTACAGAATTTTATAACATTTTCCCTTATTTGCTCTTCATCATCAGGGATGACGATAAATCTATCAGTATTAATAGTCAATGAGTTTAACTTATCAGCAATAATCTTCCCTGCTTTGTCCTCCTTTTCTCCTGCATGTATAGAATCAGAACATACGATAATTGCTGCAGTTAATTGATTCTTGAAATGTATATTGTAATCTGATTTTCCGCCATTTTTATTCAGAAGTTTTATATTGATTATTTCAATTCCCTTGTCAATCGGTTTTAACATGTCATAGATTGTTAAAGCAATTACAGAAGCACCATGCATTGCTTCAACTTCAACCCCTGTTTTGTAAATTGTTTTGACCTGTACTTCAATGCAAATTTCTTTGCCTTTAACCTTAAAGGAAACATTCGTTTGTTCAATGGGCATTGGATGACAATCTGGAATCATCTCAGCCGTTTTCTTAACAGCAAATAGTCCAGCAGTTTTCGCCATTTCCAACACATCTCCTTTCGGCACTGTTTTGTTATTTACCGCTTCAATAGTTTCTTGCTTACTAACCTTGACAATTGCCTGTGCACTTGCAATCCTGAGGGTATTTGTCTTATGGGTTATATCAATCATCAATTCTCTTTCCAGGTGTGTGTTCCATCCAGCAAAATTTCTTTTCCAAATATTGGCACCTTTTCTTTTATTTCATTTACTATAAAGCTGCATGATTGAAAAGCCTCCTCTCGATGAGCAGATGATACAAAAACAAATAAGGAAATCTCTCCTGAACGAACGAATCCTGTACTATGATAGATATGCATGCAGATCAGATCAAATTTTTCAAATGCAGCCTCCCTGATTTTTTGAAAAGCCGTGTAGTTAATTCCTGTTACCTCTTTACCACTGATAATATCATTTCTAACTTGTCCAAGAAAAATATCATGGGCACCTATATTTGTTTTTGACTGGTGTTTCTCAATTGAATTAGATATGAATTGAGGGCTAATGGGACCTTGAAGTAATACTTTTTTTATCTTTTTCACTTATTAAATGGTAATTGAGGTTGTTAAGTCAATCTCTTCCAATATCATGACTATAGTCAGGCACTGTT
>DTSC01000371.1 GCA_012965625.1 Flavobacteriales bacterium
AAACTCTTGTGAATTTTTTAAAGCGGATGTTACTAAGGCAGAAGATTGGAATGCTTTGGAAAAACATTTGGGTGACAGATTTAAAAAAATTACTTCAGTAATAAACGCGGCCGGAATAAGTGAGCCCTCATCTATCGAAGACGAGACAGTTGAGCACTGGAATAGGACACACGCCATAAATGGTACATCAGTATTTTTGGGTTGTCAGTTTGGCGTTAAAGCTATGAAAGAGAGAAAAGGAACAATAGTTAATTTTTCTTCTTCTCTTGCTACAAGACCAAAACCTTTCGTTGTTTCTTATAATTATAGCAAGGCAGGAGTATTAATACTTACACGAACTGTAGCATTACATTGCGCGGAAATGGGTTACAACATTAGGTGTAATGCAGTACAGCCTGGAGCTATTGATACTCCAATGATGAGACGTTATGTTGATGTAGCTGAAGACCCTAATCAACAGTTAGTAGAGTTTGCCGCTTCTCATCCTATGAATAGAATAGGACAACCTGATGAAGTCGTATCAGCTGTTTTGTTTTTAGCTTCTGATGATTCTGCATTTACTACTGGTGATTCAATATCTGTTGACGGCGGAGTCATAGCTATATAAAGATAAAAAATATTTAATTTTTATACCTTAGGTGAATATGCAAGAACATTTTGACGTTTTAGTTGTTGGGGCAGGAATCTCAGGTATTGGTGCAGGCTATCATCTTCAAACCAAATGTCCGGGAACATCATACGTCATTCTCGAAGGAAGAGATGCTATCGGTGGAACTTGGGATTTATTTAAATATCCGGGACTCAGATCGGATTCGGATATGTATACTTTGGGATTCCGTTTTAAACCTTGGAAAGAACAAGAGGCCATTGCCGATGCGCCTTCAATTTTAAAATATTTAAAAGAAACCACAGAAGAATTTGGAATAGATAAAAAAATTCGCTTTAACAAATATGTGAAGGCAGCTTCATGGGTAAGTCAAGAATCGAAATGGATTCTCGAAGTAGAAGATACTAAAAATAGTGATATTCAAAAAATTTCATGCAATTTCCTTTTTATGTGCTCTGGTTATTATAGTTACAAATCTGGGTATACCCCAGAATTTAAAGGTGTAGAAGATTTCCATGGTGATGTTATACATCCACAAAAATGGAAAAAGGACTACAACTATATTAACAAAAGAATAATTGTTGTAGGAAGTGGAGCTACAGCTGTTACTATGGTACCAGAAATGGCTAAGAAAGCTGAACATGTGACAATGCTTCAAAGATCTCCGACATATGTTGTATCAGCACCGGAAAAAGACTATCTCGCTAATTTATTGAGAAGGTTTATACCCTTAAAATTATCCTACTTTATAGTTCGTTGGCGTAACATTTTAAGGCAACATTATTATTTCAGGTTGTGTAAAAAATATCCTGAGGGTGTAAAGAATGCAATATTAAATGAAGTAAGAAAACACCTTGGCCCTGACTATGATGTTGATACTCATTTTACTCCAACGTATAATCCTTGGGACCAAAGAATGTGCTTGGTTCCTGATGGCGATCTTTTCGAACAAATAAATAAAGGCAAAGCATCTGTTGTTACTGGACAAATTGAGAAATTCACTCAAAAAGGAATTTTACTGAAGACTGGCGAAGAGCTTGAATCCGATGTCATTGTAACTGCAACAGGTCTAAATCTCGAGCTTTTGAGTGATACTAATTTTACTGTTGATAACAAGCCGATAGATCTTTCGCAAACCATTACTTATAAAGGAATGATGTATAGTGGTATCCCAAATCTCGCTGGGACTTTCGGTTATACTAACGCCTCTTGGACTTTGGGGGCTGATCTAACTTCAGAATATGTATGTCGCCTTATTAATCATATGAAAAAAAATGGCTACGACAAATGCATGCCTGACACGAATAGCAATGTCGAAACTGACGATGAATGGTTAAATCTAACCTCGGGTTATATAAAACGTTCTGAACATCTTTTCCCTAAACAAGGGAAGAAGACACCATGGAGAAACAATCAGAATTTTTTAAAAGATATATTTCAGATCAGATATAGTAAAGTTGATGATGGTGAAATTAGTTTTTCCCAAAACACATCTTAAAGT
>DTSC01000372.1 GCA_012965625.1 Flavobacteriales bacterium
TCGCTCCTTAAACCATATTGAAGTTCAATGTTTTTTCCTTTTAACCGGGAGACAGGACCCTTTATTACACCATTCAATTTTACATCTTCTTTCAAGCCTCTAAAGAAATTAGTGAAAATGGCAAGGTCAGATAAACTAAGGATGGAAGGTGAAAAATTATAATACATATAAACAGAGTCATTAAAATGCAAGTAACTGTTATATTCAGAGTAATTAAATCGGAGGTCAGTATACACATTGGACTCAGGTGTTGAGATCCAAAGGTTATTAATTTGCAATTCCTTTGGACTTGTCTTTACATGTCCACTAAAATTCTCCAATATAAAACCACGGTCCTCGATACAACGAAAAACCCTAATATCTCCAATAATCGTATCGTCCACCATACTAAAATCTTGTATCACGGTATTTATCTCCTTAATGGATAGGTCCTGATAGTTGATCCCCTGGACTATTGAAGAATCATTTTCATTCCTATATCTGAACCTTATATCCTTAACCTCAATAGACCGACATTCAATCTGCCATACAGGATTGTCCGCATTCTTATTAAAGAGTGAATCTATGATAAACTTAAAATTATGTTCTTCCTCATTCTCAAATTTACGTATACTGAGCAGCCCTTTACTAATTTCTACTTCATCCAAAGCCAAGTGCTTATGCTCACCATCAAAGCTTGAAAGAGAAATTTTTAATTTAGACAAATAGAGCAAGGTATCTTGATGCAGGTCCTCTATATACACTCCTTCAAGAACTAATGACTTGAAAAAATCCAGGTCTACACCTTCAATCTTAATAGTAGTATTAAGTTCCGCAGACAATGACCTTGTGAGCCACTGGGTTAGGTATGTTTGAACATAAGTGCTTCGAAACATTCCATACATAATAACTATGATAAGAATGAGGACTCCAAATACTCGTGTTAATATGTTTAATATTTTTGTGATAATTTTGAATATTAATTTGAATTCCTTATGAAGGAAAATATAAACATACTTGCAATAGAATCATCCTGTGATGACACTTGCGCATCTGTCATTTCTAATGGCAATATCCTGGCAAATATAATTGCCGGCCAAGAGGTTCATCGCGAATATGGCGGTGTAGTCCCAGAGCTCGCATCCAGGGCTCACCAGCAAAATATTATACCAGTAGTTCACCAGGCTTTAAAATTAGCAAAAATCCGTAAAGAAGTATTATCTGCAATTGCTTTTACCAAAGGCCCAGGGCTTCTTGGTTCTCTCTTAGTTGGAGGATCATTTGCCAAGTCATTTGCATTGGGATTAAACATTCCGTTGATTGAGGTAAATCATATGGAAGCCCACGTAATGGCACATTTTATCAAAGAAAATAATCAGGGTAATTGCCCAAATTTTCCTTTTCTGTGCTTAACAGTCTCGGGAGGGCATACACAAATCGTACTTGTATCAGATTATCTTAAAATGGAGGTTATTGGTAAAACCAAGGATGATGCTGCTGGCGAAGCGTTTGATAAAGCTGCTAAAATCCTGGGATTACCATATCCAGGTGGGCCAATCATTGACAAAAATGCTAAAAAGGGAAACCCAAAGGCGTTCAAGTTCCCTAACCCCACTGTTCCGGATTTCGACTATAGCTTTAGTGGCTTAAAGACTTCGTTTTTGTATTTTATCAGAGACAAAACAAAAGAAGATCCTAGTTTTATTGAAAACAACATACAAGATATTTGCGCATCCTACCAACAAAAAATTGTGGAAGTATTGGTTGAAAAGCTTATCAAAGCTGCAGAGAAATATAATATCATAGAAATTGCAATTGCTGGAGGGGTAGCAGCTAACTCATGTTTGCGCAATGTGATTGAGAAGGAAAAACAGGCTAGAAATTGGAATATCTATTTCCCTAAGTTTGAATATTGCACAGATAATGCTGCGATGATTGCCATTGTTGGCCATTATAAGTTTTTGAATCATGAATTTACAGATCAATCTGTTACATCATCAGCCAGGTATGTGTAAGTTTAGCCTTGCCTTTTTCCGACTTCTGCTAGTCATCCTGTTAGTGACAGGGAGCATATTGGGCTTTTCCCAGGATTATGTTGCAGATACCCTCGGACACAAGAAATTAGAACCTGACTGGCCCCAGAATATTGATATAATTGTTAAGACCAACCCCCTTGGCCCTCTGGCAGGTTCAGTTTTTTTAACCTCAGAGTATCTTTTATCCTTAGAATTTATCACTTCATCCTACCAGTCTTCACAAATCTCCGTCTCGTATATGGGAAAATCGCCTATACTAAAATCACTTGAAGATTCCATTCCTGATTTGGAACTATTGATTGTTAGAGGTTACAGAATACAAATCAGCCACAGGTTTTATATGTTCAAAAAACAGCATTATGCTCCTTTGGGCTTCTACCTCTCTCCCCATACTTCGTTTACAGGCATAAAAGTTAGTACGAAATACCTAAACAGCAGGGATCATTATCTTCGGATTAGTCATTTTAACATGAATCTATTAGCAGGCCTCCAGCTTATAATAAATGAAGATCAAGTAATTGATATGTATATGGGCCTGGGATACAAGAACAATTTTTGGGAAGAACATCAAAGCCAAAATAACATTAGTATTAACGCAGATGATCTTTGGCCCTGGTATAACAATCCCGTCAAGTTTACAATTGGGTTTAAAGTTGGCCTTGGATTTTAATAACTATTCTAATATTAATTTCTTTAAGATGTCCTTACCATCTTCACCATGAACCTTAACCAAATATAATCCTGGTTTCAATCCCTTCAAGTCCAATTCCAATTCCTCTCCAGGCAGCAATAATTCAGAGATAACGACTGTTCCTAATAAATCATAAATTATTACAGATTCAATGGATAGCCTGCCATCTATTTTTATCTTTAATAGATTTTTTGATGGATTTGGATAAATAAGAATATCCGTTTTAGGATTGTGTAAATCATCCATTGCAATTACCGGATCCCCACTGAAAGAAAACATGCTTACACCTCCCCTATAATTTCCAATAATCACATCTAAAGCACCATCATTATTAATATCTGAACATGAGATAGAAGTCCTAAGGCCAACATTAAGGTCAGACACCATTGAATCTACCAAGGAAAAATTTCCATATAAATCACCTTCAATATTTCCATATAAATGTATCCATCCCTCTTCAGAAGCAACAAATAAGAAATATTCTCCTGAAGGCTCTAAACTTGTTAAAAAAGGAATGCTATATCCAGTACAACAAGGTATCATTACATCAATTCCTCCAAAGGCCTCAATCGTTGGATTGGCTTTAAAGTATGGGGTACTCAAGGTGCCAATATTCTCAAAATACTTGATTTTTCCTCCTCTTTCACCTACCAAAAGATCTAACAAACCGTCTCGGTTAACATCAATTATTTGCGGTGCTGCAAATTGGCCAATGTCAATTCCCATATAATTGGGAGTGATTAAACTAAAAGCTGCAGTATTACCAGCACCAGAAGAATTGTCAAAATAATGCAGGAATCCTTCATAATCTCCAATAATCATATCTATATCTCCATCATCATCCATATCGCCAAAAGCTGGATACAAACCATTAAGACTTAAGGAAGAAAGGCCTTGATAATCACGTGTGATCAGCTCAAAGGCAGGAGTACTTGCTGAACCATAATTTTCATACAAGGAAAGTTTTCCATCATAATTACCACTTGCGCCCCAATACCCATAATTTCCAATCACTATATCCATCAAGCCATCCGAATTATGATCAAAAAACACTGGATATGCCCCTTCACCAATTTCTATCATCTCCCCCTGAAGAAAGTCCTCCTTTACATAATTAAATATTGGTGCATTTGCCGAGCCCTCGTTTTTATAATACCAACAGCTCGTAAAGTTCCTTACAGAACTCGTGGTATTGGGAGCTGAGATAAGGTCTCGTAAGCCATCATTGTTTACGTCCAGATAGTATGATGCCGGAAAGGTTGGAATATTAACTTTTACTGAATTCGAGGGAAAATTGGGGACTAAAGAGATCATATTGGCATTATTCAAATCGCCTCCATTGACAAGCATAATATGTTCATTAGAATTAATATTACCTAAAACAAGCTCTTTAGCATTATCACCATTTATATCTAAGGCCAACATGGAAGAACCTCCTGGATGCAACAGCCCTGATCCGTCAAAATCCTTCTTTCCTGTTTTACAGGATATACCCAGCTCAATGGTATTGTTAAGTAAATTCTCCGTGAAGAACCCCCAGCATTTCTCCTCTATAACAAAATCCAAGCTATCACAAACTCCATAATTTTCCATTGAGTAATTCTTATTAAACTCAACCGTTGGACAGCCCAAGCAATAAGAAAGAACATCTATATCACCATCATTATCAATATCAGTAATTGCAGGCAAGTCCAATGGACTTAAGTACAGGTTCACTGCCCCTAAGGTACCCTGTGTTGTAACAGCTGGGGTCCATGGGTCATTGCTGCTCGATACCAGGGTAAACTTCAGTCCGTCTATCATATCAAAATCATTCCTGTAAACGGTCATGCCACCGGAGACCCAGTTAAAGATATCATTCCTTCCATCACAATTATAATCCACGAGCAAAGCCCAATTATGAATTGCAGGAAATTTAGATTCGTATTCAGGTGCATAAGTATAGTCCACAGAATCTGCAATACCATTATTAATAAAAGTAAGCACTCTTCCATTATAGTCTCTCTCGTATACAAAGAGGTCCTTAATGCCATCTCCATTAAGATCAATTGGTGAAAATTGAGGTGCATTTAATCCTCCTGCCCAAGGGTTCTTGAAAAATACTGCGTTATCTTTTTTTACCAATATTGAATCATTTCTAGTCAGGCTTACTTGAGCATGACTTTCAAGAACAGTCAATAACACATCACATATTAGCATGGCAATTACAAATCTAATGACCAAACGTTTATGCATTTTATAAAGAAATAAACAGGTGTTCATATTGCTAAAATTACATTGTATTCTCAAAAACAATCAGAACAATTGCCAATGATAAATTCATATAGGCTTTGAGCTCAATAGATATATAACTGGATTAGTTAGTAACTGGAATTTCTGTAACTATAAGTTCCTTCTTGTTGTTGATTTTAACAGCAAGCCCTCCACCCACGTTCTCCATAATCGATACATCATATCCAACCGCGTGAAGATAATAGTTGCCTTTATATAAATTCTCAAAGGAAAAAGAGGCATCTGTTCCATTGACAATTACATTATCATCATATTGATCAAAATCAAAACTGGGAAATTCATCGGCTCCATACTTTATATAAACAACAGCATCAGGTATTGCTTTTCCATTGTGCTGAACCGTACCTGAAATACTGGCTTTCCCTCCTATCCCTTCCTTGTTACACGATATTATCGCAATCGAACTTATTAAGAGAAACAAAGTTGAAATCCTATAAAACATAATTTTTTTATCATTTAACATATACTAAATTACTACTTCCTAAGAAGAAAGTCAATAGAGCGGCCAGAAACCCCAGCTGAAACCACTGGTAAATCCCCTTCCTTCCAAGGATGCTTCCCTCCAAAAGTATGGCTGCCTCCCTCTACTAGATATAATTCTGATGTATCACAATGGCTGTGCAGGTTTTCTGCTTCCTGAAATGGAACCGCCTCATCCTGCAATCCGTGAATTATTAAAAAGGGTATGCCGATTTTTCCAATCACAACTGGTATGTCCAGGCGATTAAAATTTAGATAAAAGTCCTCAACTATAGAATAATAAAGAGGCATGTTCTGATTGGTCCTTGCATTAGGAATATAAACCACACCCTCTTCCTTAAATCGGTCCATGTCTTTAGGAAACCTGGTTTCAAAATCTGATACAGCTGACCAGGTCACCAGTTTTTTGATCCTCTTGTCTTCATATGCTTTTAATATGGCAATTCCACCACCTCTGCTATGGCCCATAAGATATATTGGAACCTTCGCACCATTATTTTGGATATAATCTTCAGCCCAGTCAATAACCTGCCCCAGGTCATTCATTTCTATTGAATAGTTGTTATTGCCAAATGCTTCAAGATCTACAAAGTCTATTGGCTCTTCTTTTGTAGTACCATTATGTGAAAAATTAAATTTGATAAAGTGAAGGCCAGCTGCTGCGAATTTGTCAGCAACAAGATTAAAATGGCCCCAATCCTTAAAACCTTTAAATCCATGGGCAAAAACTACAACCCCTTTTACTGCTGTATCATCAGGCCTTGTCAGATCCCCATAGATACATTTTCCATGGGCAGCCTCTATAAAAAAGTCTTCCTTAATTAATGTGGTATTATTTACCATATCTAATATAAATTAAAGGATTTATATTTTCCTCAGCAGCTTCTATTAAAAAAGCCATAATCAGCGCCTTTAAATATACTAATATAATGTAAAATGGCCCCTGTATTGTGCTATCTCAAATCAGAAAAGCTGAAGAATTTCAGTTTTGCTGCAATAATAAGCCTTTTCTATTATTTATGATATACATTGGGCTGTTTCCATTAGACTTTAAAATTTACATCTCGTATATGGTCGGCTTCAAGGTCAATAATGTATCTTGCAAAAACATTGCTTTATTAAATGGTATCATTATTTGATCAGTTCCAAAACTTGCAGGATCATCTTCCTTATCATGAACTTGCTACACTTCCAACTCCTATTAAAAAATTGAGCAACCTAGGTGCTCATCTAAACCTAAACAATCTATATATAAAGGAAGATGATAAAAGTGGGGAGCCTTATGGTGGCAATAAGGTAAGAAAATTAGAATTTTTAATTGGAGAGGCACTTGCAATTGGAGTAAGGGCCGTAATTACCTTTGGATATGCAGGGTCAAACCATGCAACTGCCACTGCGGTCCATGCAAAGAATGCCGGCCTTCAATGTATTACGGCATTGTTGCCGCAGCATAATGCCGAATATCTGCGCAATAATTTATTAATGAGCTATGCACATGGAGCAGAATTACATCATTATCAGACAGGTATAAATTTAAGGCTCAATACCTTTTTCAATTTATTAAAGTATCGCATTAAAAATAATCATTTACCCTATTGGATTCCTCCGGGAGGCTCTTCCCCTACTGGTATCATTGGATTTGTAAATGCTGCTTTTGAATTAAAGGAACAAATTGACCAAGGATTAATAAATGAGCCAGACCTCCTATATGTAGCAAGTGGCTCTTTAGGAACTTCTGTGGGACTTACATTGGGTTTTTCGGTCCTGAATTTAAAAACCAAAGTAGTGGCAATAAGAGTTATTGACAGCTCCTTTGTCAATAGGAAACGATTTGAAGCATACTATAAGGCCACGGAAAAATTATTAAGAAAATACGCCCCCTCCTTTCCAAGAACAGACTTTAGGCAAGCTAATTTTGAAATAAGAGATGAATTTTATGGAGGCGAATATGCACTTCCCACCGAGAACAGTATAGCTGCATTGAATTTAATGAAAGAAAAAGAGAATATCATACTAGATCCCACCTATTCGGCAAAAGCACTGGGAGCATTAATCTCAGATAATGAGAATGGACATGATAAAGAGAAGACAATTTTATTTTGGAACACATATAATTCACAAGAGCTAAGTCCTTTTACCTCACAGATAAGCTACCATTCTTTACCTAGGTCCTTACACCCATATTTTGAGAAGGAATAAGTATGAAAATCAATAGTCATTGCAGGTACCGCTCCTAATTTATTAATCTTAATGTAAAAAAAGCCCCCTAAATATTAATTTAAGAGGCTTCCTGTTATTTAGAACCATTACTACTTTTCAGGGAATATATATTCCTTATGATTATCCGTAATGATAACTTTTTGCTTTTCAGTCCTGAAGTTTTTATATTTAGCTCCATATCCCGTAACCTCAACTTCATATTGCTGAATAATGAGATAGTTTCTGGTTGTTATAGAATAGTTTGGATGAACTAAAACATCATAATCTTTTCCTTCTAAAGCTTTATAAGCTGCTGCTCCCCTGACTTTATCAAGTCTTGCTAACCTAAGGGTTCTCATTGGGTTTAACAATTCTAAAATACTTGCACCAGCATCTGAACTATAATTAATGCCATCAGCCACAGTATTGTCTCCTGATATTCTGAATATTAGAAAATAGGTCGATTCGCTAGTACCTTTTAACTTTTTCTTTGTATTAACTTGAATATCAGCTTTTATGGGGTCTAGTTCCACATTTCTGGAAATAACTGGCGACGATTGAAATCCTTTATTCGTACTAACACAAGAACTAAATGTTGCTGCAATAAGAACAAAAAAGGGCAAAACAGTAAATAATCTTTTGATTTTCATTTTCTTAAATTTAGGTTTCTATATTGATTTATGAATGAGGCTCCGAAATTAATGAATAATTATATTTGTTATACAATAAAGTCGTGTTTATTACGTAATTTGCCTTTGCTTAAAACAAGTAACCCATCATTCGTTACCTAGTACCTTTCATCCGTATTATAAGCAGGTATAAGCATGGCTATCAATAGCTCATACAAGCTCTCCGTTATTATTAGTGATATTCGATTTTGGATACTTGCCTTTCTTTTACTTAGGCTCTATGGCATAAGTGACCCACCTATTGAAATTGCACACAGCTGGAGACAGGTATGTGGAAATATGATAGCCAGGAACTTTTTAGAAATAGATGCCAATATCTTTTTCCCAAGATTAGACATGGCAGGGGAGAAAAGCGGAATTACCGGCACTGAATTCCCTTTATTAAACTACCTGATTTACCTTGTATCCAAACTTTTTGGATATGCTCACTGGTATGGCCGGCTGATCAATCTTCTAGTATCTTCAATAGGCACTTATTATTTCTTCAGAATTATCTCAAAGCATATCAATTCAAAGCTGGCGTTTAATGCCACAATTATGCTGTTGGTTTCGATATGGTTCTCTTATTCCCGAAAAATAATGCCGGACACTTTTTCTGTTGCAATTGTAATTGCAGGACTCTATTTTGGGCTAGAATACATGTATAGGAAAGCAACTCGCTGGAACTTAATGCTATATACAATACTCGCAGCCTCAGGTATTTTATGCAAGATACCTAGCATTATTATTTTATCTCCCATTATGCTTCTCCTTTTTGATGCAAATATATCTATAAGAAGAAAGGTAAATATCACCGCCAGTTCTGGCATGATAATGCTCTTGCCTGGATTCTGGTATTTTTATTGGGTTCCTCATCTGGTTGAAGAATTTGGGTATTGGCACTATTACATGGGAACTTCTATTTCCCAAGGCCTGCATGAGCTATTTAACTATAAGTTCCTGATTGCAGAAAAGTTCTTTTTTGATGCTATGAAGTTCTCTGGCTTCTCTCTATTTATTTTTGGCCTTGTGAGGCTATACATTAATAAGGAAAAACAATTAAGTGCCATTCTAATATTTTCATTCTTTCTATTTATACTTTTTATTTTAATTGCCGGAAATAATTTCCCGAGACACAGTTATTATATTATTCCTTATGTACCCTTTATGGTGCTCGCAGCAGCTTATGGACTGAACACCATTAAAAGAAGATGGATTCAAATATTTTTATTGGTCTTTATTGTAGTAGAAGGAATTGGAAATCAACAGCATGACTTTCGTTTAAAACAATCTGAAACTTATAAACTTAAATTGGAAGAAATAGCAGATCGTGTTTCAAATCCCAATGACCTGATTGCAATTAATGGCAATGAAAATCCTCAAGAATTATATTTTACGCATCGAAAGGGCTGGACCATCAGCAATGAAAAATGTGCTGATACTCTATTCTTAGATATAATTAAGAAAAAGGGATGTAAATATCTATTTATCAACAAGAAAGATTCAGTAAACCTGCATTACCTGGGAGAGAAAGTATTTGAGGACAATAACTATAAGGTATTCAGCATGCAATAATGAATCAGGAAATTCCTTTCATCCACCCAAATTTGTCATGCACCTTTCCAGTTCTAACATCATTTAAATTATTAAGCAATACAGAAGAAAGGCTGTCATTATTTATAGGAGGCAGCTCAAAATCATGACCTTTATATCCTATGGTAGTAATTTGGGCTATGGTAGCTGCTGTTCCTGTACCAAATGCCTCTGTCAATGCTCCTGTTTTAATGCCTTCCATGACCTCTTCTACCAATATCCTTCTCTCAATTACTTCCAGGCCAAGATCCCTTGCAAGTCTCAAAACGCTATCACGAGTTACTCCTTCAAGAATCGTCTTGCTTTCCAAACTTGGTGTATGTAAGGCTCCATCTATGATAAACATGATATTCATCGTGCCACTTTCTTCGATATACTTATGCTCCTTGGCATCTGTCCAAATTAGCTGATGGTATCCTTTATCCTGAGCAAGCTTTGCGGGATATAAGGCTGCTCCATAGTTTCCGGCTGCTTTAGCAAATCCTATTCCGCCTTCCATAGCCCTGGCATAATGATTCTCTACTATCACTTTTACAGGTTCTGGATAATAAGGTCCAACAGGACAGGTAAGGATTGCAAATATAAATTCCTCAGAAGATTTTACTTTAATCTCAGCTGTTGTAGCAAACATCACCGGCCGTATATAAAGGGCACAACCCTCAATAGCAGGTACCCATGCAGCATCAAGTGCTATTAAATCGTCTAAAGCTTCCATAAATAAATCTTCTGGTAATTGAGGCATACACATTCTTTCAGCAGACTTATTAAACCTTATAAAATTATCATGAGGCCTAAACACTTTTACATTTCCCTCAAGATCCTTATAGGCTTTCATGCCTTCAAAAACAGCCTGGCCATAATGCAGGGCAGAAATTGCAGGACTAAGAGACAAATTGCCATATGGCTGGACCCTGTGGTTCTTCCAAATACCATCCTTGTATTCACTCAAAAACATATGATCAGCGAAAACTTTACCAAATGCAATATTGTTAAAATCAACCTCATTGATCCTCGATACTTCACTTTTAATAATTCTTATTTTCTCTTTATTATCAATACTACTGGTAGGTATACTCACTATTTCCATAATTTAATTCCTAAAATGACTCGATTAACAATAATAAATTTGGTCTAAGATACATATTTTTTCGACAAGTACAAGCCCTAATATACGATTATAAAAAAGATTCAGGCAACAAAAATCTTTAAGCCATCATATGCCAATTCAATATTGCTCGGAAGCAATTTTGAAACTTCTGAATGTAAGCCAAGCTGATGGCTAATATGCACTATATAAGCCTTTTCAGGATTCAGTTCTTTAATTAGTGTTATGGCTTCTTCCAGGTTAAAATGAGAGATGTGTTTTTCTTTTCTCAAGGCATTGAGCACCAATACTTTTGATCCTATTATTTTCGCCTTTTCAGCTTCAGATATATGGCTGGCATCAGTTATATAGGTAAAATCTCCGATTCTGAAGCCAAGCACTGGTAATTTATAGTGCATAACCTCTATTGGAATAAAGCGAACGCCACTTGCAGAAAAAGGTTTGTTCTCTATATGTTTAACATTTATTCTAGGGATACCAGGATAATTTGAATTATTGAATATATAATGATATTCCCGCTTAAGTGCTACAAGAACATTGGGGCTGGCATAAACATCAATTTCTTTTTTAAGGATAAAATTAAAGGCTTTAACATCATCTAATCCTGCAATATGGTCTTTGTGTTCATGCGTAAAAATTACTCCATCCAATTGTTTTACTTTCTCTCTGAGCATTTGCTGGCGGAAATCCGGGCCGGAATCAATCACAAATACTTTATCTCCTGCTTCAAGCATTATAGAGGTTCGTAGTCTTTTGTCCTTAGGGTCCCCTGAAAGACAAACCTCGCAATCACATGCTACAAGTGGGACACCTTGTGAAGTTCCTGTTCCTAATAAAGTTACCTTGATACTCACTGTTTTTTCTTTTTTGAAGATGAATTTAGTCTACAAAAAAACCATTCCCATCTAATAATATTGATAAAAATAGAAATTTATCAGGGTATTATTTCGAAAATTCATAATAATTATTTAGAATTGCGTCATAATTCGGATGTAAAATATAAATTAATTGTAATCAGGTGAAACTAGCAGTCCCTAAGGAGAGAAATACAAAAGAAAATCGGGTGGCTTTAACTCCAGACATTGTAAAGGCTCTCATTAATAATGGATTTACTTGTTCTGTGGAAAAAGATGCAGGTGTCAATTCGTATTTTCAAGATAAGGATTACGAAGATGCAGGAGCAAGCATAGTCGGCAGCACCCAAGAATTATATTCTGATGCAGATGTAATCTTAAAAATCAACGCTCCTGAGACAGATGAGGTAAGCATGATGAAAGAAGGGGCAGTTTTGATGTCGTTCATGTTTGCTGCTACCAATCCAGGCTTGGTTGAGGCTTGCGTAAAAGCAAGAGTTTCGACGTTCTCTATGGATGCCATTCCAAGGATATCCAAAGCACAAAGCATGGATGCATTGAGTTCGCAGAGCAACCTTGGAGGCTATAAGTCTGTTATCCTGGCTGCAAATGCATTAGGCAAGGTGTTTCCATTGTTGATGACCGCAGCAGGTACGCTGAAACCATCTAGGGTTGTGATCATGGGGGCAGGTGTTGCGGGGCTTCAGGCGATTGCGACTGCCAAAAGACTAGGAGCAATTGTTGAAGTATCTGACATCAGGCCTGAAGTAAAAGAACAAATTGAATCTCTGGGTGGTAAGTTTATAGAAATAGACAGTGATGATGCTGTTGAAACTGAAGGCGGCTATGTTAAAGAGGTCTCGGCAGATTTCCTGAAAAAACAAGCTGAAGCAGTGGCTCTTCGTGTAGCCGAGGCGGACATTGTAATTACTACCGCATTAATTCCAGGAAGGAAAGCACCCATGCTGATCAGTGAGGAGATGGTTAAATCCATGCGATTTGGTTCTGTTATCCTGGACATGGCAGTATCATCAGGAGGTAACTGTGAGCTAAGTGAAGAGGATAAGACAATAGTTAAGCATGGTGTTACTATTATTGGAGAATCTAATTTACCAGCATTACTTCCACTAAATGCCTCTGAACTTTACGCAAAAAATATAAGCACATTTCTTAAACACTTAGCTGATAAAGATGGCTTCAAGTGGGAAATGGATGAGGAGATCACTAAAGGATCCCTGATAACTCACAAGGGTGAGAAGGTTCACCCAACTGTACTTCCTAAAGAGGAAGCTGCAGCATCTTAAGTATATTTAATACACAATTATTATGGAAACAGCAATTTCTTTTATAGGAGAGAACCAACAGATGATCTACATCATAATTCTCGCCATTTTCGTGGGATTTGTTTTGATCGCCAATGTACCATCTGTATTGCATACACCTCTAATGTCGGGTGCCAATGCGATGAGTGGGGTGGTAATGATTGGGGCAATCATAGTTATGGGCTACGCTGATACTTTAATGTTTAAAGTCTTTGGTCTCATAGCTGTCATATTAGGAACCTTTAATGTTGTCGGTGGATTTGTGGTAACAGATCGAATGCTTGAGATGTTTAAGAAGAAACCTAAAAGCGAAACCGAGTAGCAATTACCTTTTTGATAAAATCTAATAATTAGAATGATGAGTGCATATTATTTAGAGATCGCATATATAATTTCGGTAGTTATGTTCATGATGGGCTTGAAGAAGCTTGGTCACCCGCAAACTGCAAGAACTGGAAATATGCAAGCGGGAATAGGAATGGGTATAGCAATTATTGCAACTCTTTTCTTATACAAAAAAGACGGAGTTGGAATTGACATGGAGCACTATGGTTGGATTGCTGGTGGAATTCTTATAGGAGGAATTGCAGGCTTGCTAGCAGCTAAAAAAATCGCAATGACTGCTATGCCTCAGATGGTATCTCTGTTTAATGGTATGGGTGGTGCCTGTTCTGCTTTCATTGGCCTGATTGAGTTTGGTCCTGCAATAGGTGGTGATGTAATAACATTTTCGACGGTATTAAGCTGCCTGGTAGTTGGAACATTAACCTTCTCTGGCTCTATGGTTGCTTTTGCAAAATTAAATGGCAACTTGAACAAAGACATAAGGCTACCTTTCTACAATATTCTGAATACGCTAGTCATGGTTATCATCGCAGGATTAACTATTTGTTTGTTATTAGATAAAATTGATGAACCAATAATGTGGATCTACATCCTCTTCGGAATATCGTTAGTATATGGTATCCTATTCGTAATTCCAATCGGTGGCGCTGATATGCCTGTTGTTATTTCACTGTTGAATTCCTTGAGTGGTATTGCTGCTGCGCTAGCCGGCTTTATATATAGTAATAATGTGATGATTATCGGCGGTATTCTTGTTGGGGCTTCCGGAACTATTTTAACTATTGCCATGTGTGAAGGCATGAACCGTTCACTGACAAATGTAGTCTTTGGTGCCTTTGGTGGCGGCGGTGGCAGTGGAACTGTTACCGGAGCAGATGGTATCGCTAAAATTGTAAAAGAAACCAGTGCAAGCGATGCTGCTGTAATGATGAACTACTCTCAGTCAGTCGTGATGGTTCCCGGCTATGGCTTGGCAGTAGCACAGGCACAACACATAATGGCCGAGTTTCAACAGATGCTAGAAGCAAACGGTGTGGAAGTTAAGTATGCTATTCATCCAGTAGCAGGGCGCATGCCGGGCCATATGAATGTTCTCCTGGCCGAGGCTAACGTTGAATACGACAAGCTGGTTGAAATGGATGATATAAATCCAAAATTCCCAACCACTGATGTGGTGCTTATCGTAGGTGCGAACGACGTTGTAAATCCTGCAGCAAATACAGATCCACAAAGCCCAATTTATGGAATGCCGATCCTTGAGGTAAGTCAGGCTAAGAAGATCATTATAGTGAAACGTTCAATGAGTGCCGGCTATGCTGGCATTGATAATGAGCTGTTCTTTGATGATAAGACCTCAATGCTCTTTGGCGATGCCAAGAAAGTTATTACCGACCTCGTTGGAGAACTGAAGAACATGTAAACAGGACTGGGGTCAGTGCAATACTTTATCTTTTACTGCATCCGCTAAAGAACCTCCACCAATGTTTTTACCAAATAGTCTATATCAGTCTTCGTATTGTACTTTGAGAACGAGATTCTGACTGAGGGCCGTTCCATATCTGTACCAATGGCCATAAGTACGTGAGAGTCTTCTGATACTCCTGAAGAACAGGCTGAACCGCCAGATACAGCAATACCTTTAATATCAAGATTAAAGAGAAGCATCTCACGCTTTTCTGTAATAGGTAGAGAGAGATTCAGTATAGTATATAAGCTATCGCCTCCACTTTCACCATTAAAAAGGACACCCTCTATAGCTGTTTGCAATTCAGTCATCATATAGGATTTCAACCCTTCAATATGTGCTCTGTCCTTATCCATATTCTCCACAGCAAGATCCAGCGCTTTGGCCAAGCCAACTATTCCATATACATTTTCTGTACCTCCTCGCATATTTCGTTCCTGGGGCCCTCCATGAATAAAAGGCTGTAATAAGCAATCTCCCTGCACATATAAAAATCCTGTGCTCTTTGGCCCATGAAATTTATGTGCCGAACAAGATGCCATATTCAATTTTAATTCCTGGAAATCTATAGGATAATGCCCAATTGCCTGTACTACATCAGAATGAAAAACAGCATTATGGTTTTCACACAAGCTGCCTGCTTTCTGTACAGGAAGGAGATTAGCAATCTCATTATTGGCATACATAAGACTTACCATAACCTGTTCATTGCTACCAAGTAAATGTTCCATATGGTCCATATCAATTACACCATTGTCTTTCAGATTTACCCAATGCACCTTGATATTACCTGCCGCTTCCAAATAATTTAGAGTATGTGATACAGCATGGTGTTCCAATTTTGAGGAGATTACATTTTTTATATCCAAGCTCCTTATACCTGAATGAAGTGCCATATTATTGGCTTCTGTCCCACCGGAAGTAAAAAAGATCTCTCCAGGAGATACACTAAAATGATCTGCTATCGTTCTACGTGCTTTTTCAATGGCCGACCTTGATTCCCTACCGTATGCGTGAATGGAGGAGGGGTTGCCATACTTGTCCTTCAAATAAGGTAACATGGCATCAAGCACCGCAGGATCCAGAGACGTAGTAGCCGCATTATCTAGATAAACTTTCATCTAAACAAACTTATTATTGGACAATAACATTGACATCATCAATGATTGCTTGAGCCAATTCCTGCGCTTTTTCAGGAGTAGTGCTTTCTGAGTAAATCCTAATAATGGGCTCAGTATTCGATTTTCGCAAATGAACCCAACCATTTTCATAATCTATTTTCACACCATCAACAGTACTAACTTTCTCTTTCCTGTTTCTCGAAGCTATTAAGTCAAGAATTTGGTCCACATCAATTTCAGGAGTCAGCGCTATCTTATTTTTTGACATATGATATTCAGGGTAAATAGCACGCAATTCCGAGCACTTCTTACCTGATTTTGCAAGATGTGAAAGAAACAGAGCAATGCCAGCTAATGCATCTCTTCCATAGTGCAGGTCCGGCACGATGATCCCACCATTTCCTTCACCTCCTATAACAGCATTGTGTGATTTCATCATGCTTACCACATTCACTTCACCAACGGCAGAAGCGAAATATTGCTGACCATGGTTTTCTGCAACATCGCGCAATGCCCTTGAAGAAGAAAGGTTAGATACTACAGGACCTTTATTGAGCCCCAGCACATAGTCAGCTACTGCAACTAACGTGTATTCCTCGCCAAACATTTCCCCATCTTCACATACAATAGCCAGGCGATCTACGTCAGGATCAACAGCAAAGCCAAGATGGGCTCCCTGGTCCTTAACAATAGCTGACAAATCTTTTAAATTCTCGGGGAGCGGTTCAGGATTATGTGGAAAATCACCCGAGGGCTCACAATAAAGCTCAATAACCTTTGCTACTCCCAATGCTTTTAGTAGTGGTGGTAAAGCCAATCCGCCAGTAGAATTAACACAATCAATAGCAACTTTAAAATCCATGGAAGTAATAAGATCTTTATTAACTCCAGGTAATTCTAAAATCATCTCAATATGCTTTTCGATCCAGTCATGCTTAAACTCAATGGTACCTAGCTCATCAACCTCTGCAAATCTAAAGCTCTCGTTTTCAGCAATCTCTAAAACCTCTGCACCATCTTCACCGGAAATGAACTCTCCTTTTTCATTAAGGAGCTTTAAAGCATTCCATTGCTTCGGATTATGGCTGGCTGTCAGTATGATCCCTCCTTGGGCCTTTTCCTCAACAACAGCTACCTCCACTGTAGGGGTAGTAGACAAGCCAAGGTCAATAACATCAATTCCCAGGCCTTGCAAGGTACCTGAAGTCAAGCTATTGAGCATTGCACCTGAGATCCTGGCATCTCTTCCAATTACGACCTTGCTCCTGGCATTGGCTTGGCTCCTTGAAATCCAATATCCAAAAGCTGATACAAATTTGACAATGTCCATTGGAGTCAGGCCATCTCCTGCTTTTCCTCCAATCGTCCCACGAATTCCAGAAATTGATTTTATCAAGGTCATAAATACAGTTTTTATCAGGCAAAGATAAGTCTTTTTTAATCGCAAGAACACCAATTTGCACGTACGGTCAAACAATAAGAACCTGTTAATTAATTGTTGATATGTCTTTAATTACCCTCATAACTGCGCTTGATTTTTATTAAATTTGTTGTAGGTCAAGTTAAAAGCCATAAATCTCATGGAAGAAGAAAGTAATTATCCAGACAAGCATAATGAAGTGGGTTCTTCAATCAAGCGCTTTGAAGAGATGATTAAAAACAAAACTGAGTACTTCTTTGATGTACATGAGATAGAAGATATTGTTGATCATTACATTGGTGAGTACCGTTGGCCAGATGCATTAAAGACCCTGGAGTTTGGCCTTTCCTTACATCCTTTTTCTTTTAACCTTCTGATAAGAAAAGCCCATCTGCTTTCAGATATGAAGAAGCCCAACGAAGGACTTTGCACCATAAAGATAATTGAGACCATTTGCCCTGATAATAATGAGCTATATATCATCAAGGGGAATATCCTTTCTCAATTAGGAGAGCATGCTAATTCAATCAACTGTTATAAAAAAGCGCTGGATCTAGAAGTGGAAAAGGATGACATTTTAATGTGCATTGCTTTTGAATACCAGAGCCTAAACCTGAATAAAAAGGCACTCATTTATTTTAAAAAAGCTATTGAAGAAAACCCAGACCAAGAAATAGCTTTATATGAGCTGGCTTTTTGTTATGAAGAGGAGAACTTGTTGGAAGAAAGTACAAAATATTATATAAAGTACCTGGACCAGCACCCATATTCGCATGCTGCCTGGTACAATCTTGGGATCTCCTATAGCAAAATGGGCAAGCACTTGAATGCGATCAATGCATATGATTTCGCAATTGCCATCGACGAAAATTTTGCATCTGGATATTTCAATAAAGCACATGCATTAGCTCATTTAGGCAACTATCATGAAGCAATTGCTTTGTACAAAGAAACTTTTAAATATGAGGATCCTGAAGCGTACACCTATTACTATATAGGTGAATGTCTTGAAAAGGCTGGAAGGTCTGAAGAGGCCTTGGAACAATACCAAGAAACAATAAAATTAGATCCGGAGTTTTCAGATGCATGGCTGGCAATGGGAATTATTTTAAACAAGCTGAATAAGCCAGATGAAGGTTTAACTTATATCAGAAAAGCTATTGACATTGATCCGGAATGCTCAGAAAACTGGATGGAATATGCTAACCTAATTCTAAAATTTGATGAAATTGAAGATGCTGTTTATGCCTATAACAAGGCAATAAGCCTAGACCCTTTCAATATTAAAGCCTGGGTAAATTATGGCGCAATGTTAATCAAAGTTAAAAACAATAAGCAGGCTATTAAAATCATCAGGGATGGAATAAAGAAAAACCCAGAAAATCCAGACCTGTATTATTATTATTGTGGTCTGTTATTAAGCTTGAAGGATAAGAGAACGGCATATGAAATCTTTGAAAAGGCCCTTAAGCTTAATTATGACAAGCATACACTACTTTTTGATTTCCATCCTGAAACAAAAAAGAATGCCACTATCCTTGACCTGATAGGAACATATGGGTAATTATGATTATCCTTACATTTTATTAAATTTGCATCCTGATTTTTACATCAATTATGAATTTTAACATCCCTGGATTACCAGAAAGAGTGATAAAGCCACGTAATAATGGCTTAACGATGATGATGGATAAAGGCCTTAGTATTAGGCAAGTTGAAGATGTTCTCGCTGCCAGCCATCAGTATATTGATATTGCAAAATTGGGCTTTGGCACGTCTTTCATTACAAATGACCTCGAAAAGAAACTTGCATTATATAAAGAGGCGGATATAAAAGCCTGTTTCGGAGGCACGCTGTTTGAAGTTTTCGTTTCAAAAGGCTTATTTGACGAATACAGAAAGCTGGTAGACCAATATAAGCTAGAGCTTGTAGAAGTTTCAGATGGATGTGTTGACATGCCTCACGATGAAAAATGCAAGTATATTTCAAAATTGTCCGAACAAACCACTGTCGTTTCTGAAGTGGGCTCCAAAGATTCTGATATTATCATACCGCCATATAAATGGATCGAGCTGATCAATAAGGAGTTGGAAGCAGGGTCCTGGAAAGTAATTGGTGAAGCAAGAGAGGGTGGTAATGTTGGCCTTTTTAGGTCATCTGGCGAGGTCAGGTCTGGATTGGTTGATGAGATCCTTACAAAAATACCCGCTGAAAAGATGTTGTGGGAGGCCCCGCAAAAAGCACAGCAGGTCTGGTTTATTAAATTGCTTGGTGCCAACGTAAACCTTGGAAACATTGCTCCAAATGAGCTAATACCCTTAGAAACATTGCGATTGGGCTTAAGAGGCGATACGTTTGACACCTATACCAACCCAAAGGCTTCCAATTTAAAACAATGGTCCTAGTATTTCAATCCTATGAAAACCAGAAGCTTAAAGGAATATTTAGGCATTAGTCTTCGAGGAATCCTGATGGGCAGTGCAGATGTAGTGCCTGGTGTTTCAGGAGGTACAATTGCCTTTATTACAGGAATATATCAAGAGCTGCTGGATTCCATTAGTGCCATTAATCTTAACGCTTTTCGACTACTATTTAAAGGCAGGGTTTCAGATTTCTGGAAAGCTATTAATGGAAATTTCTTTCTTTTTTTGTTATTTGGCATAAGTGCAAGCATAATAAGTTTGGCCAGCGTTCTGGCTGATATTGTCGGAGATCCTGTTGAGACTAAAGAAAAAATACTGCTATGGTCTTTCTTTTTTGGATTGATTTTAGCCTCTTCTATTTATATAGGAAAGCAGATAACCAAATGGAATTTTAAAAATATTCTCGGACTTGCGCTAGGTACTATCATTGCGTTTTGGATTACAATTATATCCCCTGCAAGTGGGACAGATGCAAGCTGGTATCTATTTCTTGCTGGTTTTATTGCAATATGTGCAATGATACTGCCCGGTATTTCTGGAAGCTTCATTTTGCTTCTGATGGGGGCATATCCCATAGTTCTAGGATCCATAAGCAATTTAGTGGAAGGAATAAAGGTTGGTGACACGGCAATGCTATTGGATAATGGCACTATCCTTAGTGTCTTTGCTTGTGGTTGCATCGCTGGGTTGTTGAGCTTTGCCAGATTAGTATCATTTCTCTTTAAAAAATATCCAGGTACTACCATGGCAGTCCTTACGGGATTTTTAGTTGGGTCTTTAAATAAAGTTTGGCCCTGGAAAGAAACCCTTGAATATAGAATCAATTCACATGGAATATCTATACCGTATATTCAAGAGAATCAAATGCCTGATGAAACAGGCCATATAGCTATGGCGATATTATTTACAATTACGGGATTCATCTTGGTTTTTGGTATTGAATGGCTTGGAGAAAAGATGAACAAGGAGAATAAAATTAATTAGCGCAAAATCCTTCCTGGGTGAATTATAAATATATCTCGTGAAAACCTTTGGACTTATTGGCAACCCCTTGGAACACTCTTTTTCCAAGAAGTACTTTACAGAAAAATTCAAAAAAGATGGTATTAAGGATTGCAGCTATGAGCTTTTCCCCTTGGAAGATGCATCTGAGCTTATTGAATTAGTCCAGGCAGATAAGACCCTGTGTGGCTTGAATGTTACAGTACCATTTAAAAGAGACGTCCTTGAGCTATTAGACGAAACAGAAGAAGAAGCGAAGACCATTGGGGCTGTTAATACCATAAAGATCCAGAGGAATACGGACAATGATAAACCCAGGTTAATTGGATATAATACAGATGTGCACGGCTTTAAAACATCCTTATTGCCCTTGTTAAAGAAAAAGCATTCCAATGCCCTGGTATTGGGTACTGGAGGAAGCTCAAAGGCTGTTAGCTATGCATTAAACACATTAGGAATCTCCTTTTTACAGGTTTCAAGAGAGCCAAAGAATGATGAGGATCTTTCTTATCAGGAGCTAAATGAAGAGCTGATAAAACAGCATACGCTCATCATCAATTGCACACCAATTGGCATGTTTCCTGACATAAACCTATGTCCAGACATACCATTAAATAGCGTTGGACCTGAACATCTAGTCTATGACCTTATCTACAATCCAGCAGAAACAGCGCTGCTAAAACGATGCAAGGGTAATGGGGCACAAATTAAGAATGGCATGGAAATGCTAGAACTACAGGCAGAGAAAAGCTGGGAAATCTGGAATCTATAGATTTGCCTCTAAGTGGCATAAGATGATTAATTTCGTGGCCTTATCATAATTTTTGCATGGACTTTAAGCTTACCTCTGATTTCTTTCCAACAGGTGACCAGCCAGGTGCTATTGAGCAGCTTACTGAAGGCATAAAAAGAAACGAACATTCCCAAACATTATTAGGAGTTACTGGCTCTGGTAAAACATTTACCATGGCCAACGTCATCCAAAATCTTAATCGCCCAACACTGATCCTAAGCCACAACAAGACCCTGGCGGCACAGCTATATGGAGAATTCAAGCAGTTTTTCCCAGAAAATGCTGTGGAATATTTTGTTTCCTATTATGATTATTACCAACCGGAAGCATATATGCCTGTTACGAACACCTATATTGAGAAAGACCTCTCCATCAACGAGGAGATTGAAAAGCTACGCCTGAGCACTACATCCTCCTTATTAACAGGAAGAAAAGATATCATCGTTGTCTCTTCAGTATCGTGCATTTATGGTATTGGCAATCCTGCAGATTTTCACAAGTCAGTTATTAACATAGTTAAGGGCCAAAATCTCAGCAGAAACAAATTTCTCCACCAGCTTGTCGACAGCCTATATTCCAGGTCTGAATCAGATTTTAAAAGAGGTAACTTTAGAGTGCGGGGCGATACGGTTGATGTCTTCCTGGCATATAATGACCTGGGATTCAGATTTCTCTTTTTGGGAGATGAGATAGAAGAGATTCATTCCTTCGACCCCATAACAGGATCAAAGAAAGGAGCGCTCGATAGCGCTGCTATCTATCCGGCAAACCTCTTTGTCACTACAAAGGACAAGATAGAGGCAGCAATAGGCCAGATCAAATATGACCTCGATGAACATGTTGATTACCTGATAGACTCTTCTTGTATCGAAGAAGCAGAAAGGGTCAAAGAACGGGTAAACTATGATATTGAAATGATGAAGGAGCTGGGTTATTGCTCAGGGATTGAGAACTACTCAAGGTACTTGATGGCAGGAGCCCCGGAGATCGCCCCTTTTGCTTGTTGGACTATTTTCCCAAGGATTATATCTCCTTTATAGATGAAAGCCATGCTACCATACCACAAATCCGCGGGATGTTTGGTGGAGATCGTTCCCGCAAGGAAAATTTGGTGAACTATGGATTCAGGCTGCCAGCAGCCCTTGATAACAGGCCCTTGAATTTTAATGAGTTTGATAGCCTTATGAACCAGGTGATCTATGTAAGTGCTACTCCCGCCGATTATGAATTGGAAAAGTCTGAAGGCGTAATTGTCGAACAGTTAATCCGCCCAACTGGATTGCTGGATCCGGAAATTGAAGTAAGGCCAAGCCTTAATCAGATAGATGACCTGATGGACGAGATTGCTGAGAGAATCAAGAAGAAGGAGCGGGTGCTGATAACTACCCTAACCAAAAGGATGGCTGAAGAATTATCAAAATACCTATTCAATCTTGACATTAAATGCAGGTATATTCATTCAGATATAGAAACGCTTGAGAGGGTAAAAATTATGAGAGACCTGCGATTGGGGAAATTTGATGTGCTGGTAGGCATCAACCTTTTGCGCGAAGGCCTTGACCTTCCGGAAGTGTCCTTGGTTACAATATTG
>DTSC01000373.1 GCA_012965625.1 Flavobacteriales bacterium
AACAGATATCTATAACTTTCCGATACACTAAATTTTAATTAGTAATTCTCTAATATACAAAAACCCTGTTTGGGGGGAGTAATTTATATCTTGGTCTACCAGATTTAGAGCGAAGTAAAAAAGTCATTGTTCAATAAATTAAGGTGCCGCATGGTTATAGGATACATCAAATTTATCTTTTGTGGTAGCAGCATAACTTTTGCCCCTGTATAAGTAAGTAATTGCTTTGGTCCAGATTATTTCCATTGAGATGTTGACGAAGTAAATATTGTTATAGAAACTAGCATCGAATTTATCTTCTGCAATCAAAGGAATGGGCTCATCTCTTTGGTCAATCTTTGTTGGTGAACTGTAGGGTGTATATTGAGTTCTTTTGACTATCAATGTATCTCCTTTTTTTAGGCCTAGAGCTTCATCCTCAAAGTAAACAAAAGAGAGTAGAATGTTTTTCTGAGCAACAAAAGTGTAGCATTCACTTCTAGCAACTCCTCCAATAGACGGTCCATCATAAAAAACTAAAGTAGTTGAAAAGACATTAACAAGTTCGTCCTGTGCGAGCACAGAGTAGTTTACAAGAAACGCAAATAATATAAGTGAGTACTTTCTCATATTGTCAGATACAATTTTTAACCTAATTAGTTCACTGCCAAAGGCAAGACAGGGGGTTAGCAATAGTAGGAGTACATATTTCATACCCAAATATACAAAAACACAGAATAAGGGTTTTGGAGGGATATTTTGTACGGTTTTGTACCCTATTTGTACCTTGAAATCGCAACTAACTGATAATCAATGCTAATTACTTTCTGTATCGGAAAATAGAGGATGTTTTTCTGTAACGATTTGGAAGCTTAAAACCGCACCCCCATCACCAGGATGTCATCCACTTGCTCGGTATCACCTTTCCACGCTGCCATGGTGGTTTCGAGGATCTCTTTCTGCTCGTTCATGGTTGTGTCCTAAATTGGCAAAAGCGCTTTTTGAAGTTCTTTCCAAGGAAGGAAATAGGTAAACAGCAGAATCCATTGTTCGCATAAATGCTGGAGTTCGTCGCAATTCCTTAACCGTTTGTATCATTAACTATTGATCTTTTAGCTCTTGAGGTAAATTTATACAACCAAATACATCAAACTATACTAAAACTAGAAATTATGGATATAAAGAACAAACCAGGCAGTACGATTCACTTTTTAAGTAGAACGTTAGCAGTAACGATAATGACCTTCTTTATTTTTCTGTTTATTGGTGCATTAGATGCCCAGGGGCAGAATTATTATTTTAATGGTACAGGAAATAACAATGATTGGGACAATCCCAATAATTGGATGAATAAAGAAATTCCAAAGACGGGATTTAATATAAAAGTTGTAATAGGAGCATCAACGGTTTGCAAGTTTTCATTACACTCTATCGAGATTGGCGCACTTATCATTAAAGGGGAATTGACTATAAACAATGGTTCTACATTGAAGATAAAGATGTTTGACATAGGACCAAATGGCAGTCTAAATAATAACGGCATATTGGAACTGAGGGGGAGTGTAAGTATTGCAGGAAAGATGACTGGGGAGGGATATATAATACTTAATAGTACTGAGTCAGTCCAAACTTTTAGTATTGGCAATAATAGGTTCTACAACCTGGTAATTGACAACCCTTTTGGCGTTATCATGAAGAATAAGTGGACCGTAGACGGAAAGCTAACGCTCAATAGTGGAACTATTAACACCAACGGTAATATATTGGAGCTGACCTCTGAGAAAGGAACAAACCTTACAGGATACAGTATTAATAGCTTTATCATTACAACCTCGGCAGCAGGGGCACTAAGAAGACATATAGGAACAAATAATGACACTTATGTTTTCCCTGTGGGCTTAAGTACTACTGCAAGCGACTATTATAAAATGGAACTTGAAAATAACAATTTAGCTGGCATGACCTATCTCGATGTGTATATTGTCAGAAATAATGGAACAGGCTATAATCATAGCCAATATGGTAAAGCAACACAAGATGGCATTCCACTTATTTATTATTGCAATGAAGAATGGATCATGAACCCAGACGTAGAACCAACTAGCGGTTCCTTTGCCCTTACACTGCATCTTGCAAACCTGAAAGTAGGCTGGGGCGGTGGGCTGCTCGACAATCAGTTCACCATAGTCAAGCGACCATCAGCCTCACAATCCTTTGCTGATTATGATAGTTTTGATGGCAGCACCCTGAGACCTACAGCCGGAGAAGATGGAAGGACTGTAACATCTGGCTATGCTTATAAAAAGGGTTTTACGAGCTTTTCAAAAGCCACCGTAGTTGGCAGCAATGACCCATTGCCTATTGACCTCCTATCCTTTGAAGCAAAATCCAATGATGGGGCGGTAGAGCTTGCATGGACAACAGCCAGTGAGATCAATAATGACTTCTTTACCGTTGAAAGAAGCAGGGACGGAATTGACTTTGCAACGGTGTTGAAAAAACAAGGTGCCGGTTCCAGCAACCAAATGCTGGATTATAGCCTTACTGATGAATCACCTTATAAAGGCCTCTCTTATTATCGCCTCAAACAAACAGACTACGATGGAAAAAATGAATATTCGAAAATTATTGCTGTTAATATAATAGTAACAAGTATTCTATATGCCTTTCCAAACCCTTCTAAGGATCAAATTAATATAAACCTAGACGATTCCTTTAAAGATGTACAGGTGCTGGTTGAAACAATCAGCGGGCAGCAGGTTCTGGTTTTAGATAGGTATTTCAACGGGCAGACACTTACAGTTGATATCAAAGATATCAAGCCTGGCCTATATTTATTGCGACTTTCTTCACAAGAAAAAAATCAAACCATAAAATTTATAAAAGCAAAATAACCTATTAATTGATACAACATCTGACTTCCGCTATAATACACTGATAACCAGCCCCTTATTTTTTGCGGGTTACAATATTTTACAGATATCTTTTAATTTCGGCAATAGGCTGTGCAATTTCTTGCAGGCGATTTGTTGTTGATAAGTTCTCTGGTGATATCGGCTTATTGGGGAGTAGGGGAGCTTTTCTTTTCGCCATCCTCACCAATCTTTTTCCTGTTGTTTAAGCCGTTTCTGTCTATTAAAAGGTAATAAGGATCGATACCTACTTCTGTAGGTTCTTCATCAACAATTACGCTAATTGTAGTTTCTGACTTGGTGAACTTGTGTTTTTTTAAATAGAGCACTTTTTCTTTTTCCTTGCCATCAATTTCTTCCTTAGCAAAAACACCTATCTCAATCCAATCAGAAAGTTGAAGGGTGTCTAATTTTGTATTTAAATCAGCTCCTTTGATTGATACACTAAAACTATTGCCGTCTTCGTCTGTTGTTTTCAGTTCTTTCGCTTTTCCGATACTATCCACTGTACCCTTTACTGTTTTAAAGGTAATATCAACCTGGTATTTATTTGTTTTCAATTTTTTAGAAGAACTTTTTACAACTTCATTTTCATAAAAGGTAATATTCTCGAACATATCTGTAAGTAGATATTGTAAAGAATCGGGTGTAGCCTCTTTAAAATAGTCTAGGAGTTCAAGAGAATTGGTATAAGGAGGCTCTTGAAATGCGACCGCCTTTATATATTTTTTTATAGCCGAATTGAGATTGTCTTCACCTATATACTCTTGCAAGGCATACATTAAAATAGAACCTTTATGATAATGTATATATTGCTGCCCCTCATTTCGTATAATAGGTAGTTCTTTTTTAGATTCGTTTCCTCTTCCCCTTAAGTATTTATCCATTTCGTATTTCAAAAATTTGGTCATTTGTTGTTTGCCATATTCTTTTTTCATTACCATTAGTGCTCCATATTGCGACATACTTTCCGTTATGAATGTTTGTCCCTGCACATTTGCACCGGCCACTTGATGCCCCCACCATTGATGAGCAACCTCATGTGCCGTTACATAAAACGGGTAGTCAATTGATTCGTCATCTTTCTCATCTACTTTAGCGATGAAACCTATACCTTCGGAAAAAGGAATGGTGTTAGGGAAGGATTGCGCAAAGCTACCTCCGGTTCTAGGGAATTCAATAATTCGAACTTGACGATGCTGATAAGCACTAAAATTAGTACTATAATAGTCTAATGCCTTTTTTATTCCTTTTATCATTTTATCAACATTGTATGGGTGTCCTTTATGATAATAAATTTCTATTGCTACCTCTTTTCCTTCTGTTGAAATCCATTTATCTTTTTTTATTTCATATTTGGCAGAGATAAAAGCATAGAAGTTCAGAATTTTGGAGTCCATTTTGTAGTGAAAATAGCTCCGTCCATTTTCTTTCCATTCTTTTTGAAGGTAACCGGGTGCTATCGCAATTTGATCTTCAGTGGTACTAATGGTAGTTTCAAAATTTATCCAATCTGCACTCGTGGAAATACCAGTATTTTTAGCGGCTAAACTGTCATTAATACTGGCCATTCTTTCTTTCTCTGGCAGGCCATATTTTTTCCGTGCAACTTTACCGCTTAATTCAACAGCATCATTATAACCAATATCCGGAAAGTGCCTATTATTAAAAAATGTTCCATTATAGATAACTGGCGAACTTGTTATTAATTGGTTTTTAGGTTGATAATTCACCTGAAAGTGAAACTCCATGGACTCACCTGGGTTTAATGATGAATTTAGCACATATATATTTGTCCCCCCCCATTTTTCGTCCTCAGAAAATAGTTTACAATCTTTACTAAACGAGAAATTCTTATTTAAAGCAATACTGTAATAGCTAATAAAAATAGTATCAATGGGCATATTGGTTTTATTTAATAGTTTATATATCCCATCAACCCGTAGTTTCCTTTCTTTAGGAAAAATATCAACATTCACGTTTACATCTGTTATTCTGGGTTGAGGCAAATTTTTATAATGCCTGTATTTTTTTTCATAAGCAACTGCTCTTTTTTCACGTTCCAGAGGGGTTTTACGTTCGTGATCAATGTTTGTTTGGTAATAAATCCATCCTCCTAAGAATACAAACAATAGTAAGGAAACAGAACCTAAACTGATTGCAGTAAGGTTAAAACGATATTTCATTAGCCGCCAACGTCTTTTGAGTGTAAATTCAGAACCTCGTGGCCAAAAAACTATACTCAGTACAATAAAAATCACAGCCAGCGCCGACCAGTATATTTTGTAAATATAATAGGGTAAAATATGAGCGCCATAACCATTCATGTCAGAATAGGAATAACCTGGCCCAAAATTGTACTTATAGATATCCTGGTCGATGCCCAACTTTCCTATAAAGTTTTGCAAAATAAGCCATGCCAGAAGCACAAAAAAACCAACAAAATAATTTTTCACAAATACCTGTATCAACAAACATAAAACTGCAAACAACAAAAATTTAATAAGCTGCAGGCCGAAAATTTCTTTTAGATATAAATTGATTTCAAATAGATAATAACCATTTACTGCTTGAATAATAATACCAATTAGTATAGGTATAGCAAGAAGCAATAGTTGCATTTTAATAATAGCAACCAATTTAGAACCAAATAAAACAGCATTGGAGACGGGAGTAGTATCTATTAATTGATGGATTTTTAATTTACGTTCGTTATTAATTATAATTCCAGAATAAAGTATTGTCAATAAATAAACAAATAAAGTAAAAGTCCCAGCACCTAAACTCATCATTTGAGCAGTTACCATGTAGGTGGGAGTGTCAAACATTTTGCCAATTTGCGTAGAGGCTGTTACCAAGGAAAGAATAGCCACAGCTACAATGATTAGAAAGTATACGCTTTTAATAATTTTCAAAAACTCCATTTGAGATAATTGGATTACTAACTTTAAATGTGTTTTAAAAGTAAAACGTTGGGGAACGGTTGGTATCTTTATAGTAGTACCAACAGAGAGGTTATCAATGACAACTTTTGTACGCTTTTTAATTTTAAATAGAACAGGAGCCAAATGAGAAAAGCTAAACTTATATAAAGTGCTCAGAAAAAGCACCGCCCCTATGCACAGCCATAATAACCTGTTCCATAAAAAAGCTCCACTAAAAGGAATGGGGAGGGTGTTTTTTTCGCTTACTCCCCAATATTTAGTATCATAGTTTAAAGCTTGATGTCCATAAGGATCTAACATTGCAGCAAGAAACTGATTATCTAAATCTACTAATAAACTAGAGGCCATTCCGCTAGCAATAAATAGGACCAATAGGGTAATAAAACCAGCAGTATTACTTCTTGTAAATGTTACTATCAAAAAAACCAATGCACCAAAAAAGAGAAGGTTTGGAAGGAAATAATATATATAAGTATGAAAATATGCATCTATCCTAAACGGGCCAAGGATTTCAGGATTTACCCAGGGCATATTTAAAGCTAATAGGCAGGCCAAGCCTATGCTTGTAAAGATGAGTAAGGTAATAATTAGTGAACTCAGAAATCGGCCAAAAAAGTATCCATTTTTTGTAATAGGTGTGGTGTAGAGAATATCCTGCATGTTACTTTCAAAATCTCTAGAGACGGTAGATCCAATTGTGCCGGCAATGATAAAAAAGGCAAGGGTTCCAAAACCGGCAATTAGGTTAAAAATGGATAAAGGAGAATTAATAAGGTCGTTACCATGTTCAGTGGTACCTGATGTCATATCGAATAATCCTGCAGCTACCCCCACTGCCATAAAAGAAAGAAGGAACAATACACCAAAATAAATGTAAAAGAGAGAGCGGCGAAACCAATAACTAAACTCGAATAAAAAAATTTCTTTAAACATGTTAAATTATATTAATGAGTTACTTAAGTTTCATTGGTAGATAAGGCACAGAAATACACATCTTCTAAATTGGGGTTAATAGATGTAAAACTTTCATTAGGTAGGCTATCATTTAAGACATGGATGCCTAATAAATTATTTTCTTCAAATCTGCTAGATATTACATTAAATTGTTGCTTGTAGTTGTCTAGTTCTTCTTTATCAATGGCTTTATGCCAGATTTTTCCGTTTAACGACTTTATTGCATTTGCTGGTGAATCGGTTAACAATATTTTTCCCCGATTCAATATTGCCACTTTGTTGCAAAGCTCATTTACATCATCCACGATGTGTGTAGATAAAATAACTATAGAATTGCCGCCAATTTCACGAAGCAAGTTCAAAAACCGTTGTCGTTCTGAAGGATCCAAACCAGCTGTTGGTTCATCCACAATAATTAGTTTAGGATTGGCTAATAAAGCTTGTGCAATACCAAAACGTTGAAGCATACCTCCAGAATAACCACCTAAATTCTTCTTTCGATGCTCATAAATGTTAGTGAGCTGAAGAACTGAAGTCACTATGTCTTTTCTTTCCGTTTTATTTGAAATACCTTTTAAGGCAGCAAAATGATCTAATAAAACCTCAGCAGATATTTTCGGGTAAACACCAAAATCTTGTGGCAGGTAGCCCAATATTTTTCGTAGCTCAAACTTTTGCTTAACAATGTTGATCTCATCCAAGAATAAACTACCAGAATCAGGTTCCTGCAAAGTTGCAATGGTTCTCATTAGGCTCGATTTCCCAGCACCATTAGGACCTAGTAAACCAAACATGCCAACCTTAATGGTAATGGAAATATCATCTAATGCTTTTACGCCATTAGAATAAGTTTTAGTGATATTCTCTAAAATAAGTTTCATAAGTATAATTTTATATTGACAAATATAATGGTAATCCAATACAGAATCTGAATTCCTCCATAAACCACTGATTACCAGCAGCTTATTTTTTTCGGGTTACAGAATAGTAACAG
>DTSC01000374.1:0-21931 GCA_012965625.1 Flavobacteriales bacterium
CAGCTGACTATCATAAAATGAATCAAAGTTTTTTCCTTCCATGAATCAGACCCTATCCATTAAACAGATCCTTTGCACTAATATTCTGCCGCTCTGTTTCAGGAATTTCAAAAACCTCCTTACGAGCGTAGTTAAGCATTTGGGCTATTACATTAGTGGGAAACATCTCTACACCATTATTGTAGGCAGTAACGGTGGCATTGTAAGAACGCCTTGCAGCTGAAATCTGTTCTTCCGCTTCGTTCCAGCTTCTTTGCAGCAGGTCAAAATTATTGCTGGCCTTCAGGTCTGGGTAATTCTCAACTGCTACCATGATGCCTCCCAGGGCTTTGGTAAGCTGATTTTCTAAAGACACCTTTTCGTCTGATGACAATCCGCCTCCCATAGCTTTTGTCCTTAGCTCTGTTATTTGGGTGAGGGTGTCTTTTTCATGGGTCATGTATTGCTTTACCGTTTCCACCAGGTTGGGAATAAGGTCGTATCGTTTCTTCAGCATCACATCTACACTACCAAAAGCATTTTCTACATTGTTTTTCTTTCCAATAAGGCTGTTGTACATTACAATGAACAGCAGCAAGACTATTCCGATAATTACAAGGATTGTTGTCATGACATTTTCGTTTTAAGAAGTTTGTACAAAGATATAAATCTGACTAAATTGGATAATCCATAATTTATTCAAGACTTAAAATAAATCAAAAACCAAGTATGGGTATTTTATTAACATCAAGCTTCACTTGATGTTAATAAAAGAAATATATGATCTGTTGAATAATAAATAAAAGATGATACATTTGTAAGCATTATTAACTAAAATTAAGTTTAAGATGAAAAAAATATTATTAATTTGCGGGGTTTCCTGCGCATTGCTGTCATCTTGCATGGTAAGTCAAAGCTACCAGATTACTGGCGGGCCCATCGGCACAAAAACTGGCAAGGCAAAATCTAAGTTCATTGGCAATTCTGACACCAGTGTATTAGCTGCTGCTAAAAACGGCAAAATAACTAAAATCGGAGCTGTTGAGATTACAAGCAAAGTGTTTATAATCCCTATCACGACAACTAAAGTATACGGTGAATAATATATAAAAAGAGAAACTATGAAAAATATATTTAATATAATGGCTGGTGTTGTAATAGTTGCAACCATGTCATCCTGTGCTGTTACAATGCCAGTTGCGATTTCTGATGCCCCCATTGGAGGTAAAAGAGGCGTTTCTGAAACAAATGTGCTATTTGGTATTATTTACACGAACGGCAATTATGGTATAAAGGAAGCTGCAAAAAACGGAAAAATTACTGGTGGTATTGGTGCTATTGATGAGAAAACCACTAACTATCTGATTTTTGCCAAAAAAGAATTAATCGTACTTGGACAATAAAAATATGAAAATTATGAAAAACTTAATGGTAATTTCCGGATTAGCTTTAGTGATGTCAATCAGTTCTTGTACTGTGACGTATCCTGGGCAAGCTACTTCAAACAAAATAGAAAAAACAGGAGAAGCAAGCAAAACAATATTTCTAGGGCTCGCATTTGGTCACACGGACCTGGGAATTGAAAAAGCTGCTAAAGCTGCTAAAATCACCAAAATAGCAACTATGGACTATTCAGTAACAGTAGGCCTATTTACAACAAAGTATAAATTAATAATCTCTGGCGAATAAGAGATCCATTTAAATGACACCCCTAGTTAGGGGTGTCATTTTTTTTTAGCCTACCACTGCAAATCTGTCAAGGATTGAATTGACTTGTCCAATATAGCCACCGCCAAACAGATTCACGTGAACAAGCAGCGGATACAGGTTGCAGATATCCAAGCGTGATTCCCAACCTTGCTCCAATGGGCATTCTTGGTTATACGAATCATAAAACATTTTGTCGAATCCACCAAAAAGCATGGTCATTCCAACATCCATCTCACGATGACCATAATAAACAGCAGGATCAATAATTACTGGCTTTCCATCCTCACCAACCATATAATTACCATTCCATAAATCGCCATGTAAAAGAGCCGGAGGTTCTTTTGGGAAAATATTTGGCAATAACCCAAACAGCCTCGTAAATTTTTCATGCATGCCCTTGCCAAGTTTCGCTTTTTTTATCTGTGGCTCTAAACGTTCACAAATAAAGAAGTCAACCCAAGAAAGATTTTGTTTGTTTGATTGCGGTAATGAGCCTATATAATTATTGTGGTCTAATCCGAATTTATCCGCAGTATGCTGATGGAGCCTTGCCAAAGATATGCCAAAAGCTTCCCAAAAGTCCTTTTTTTGAATTCCAGCTTGAACAAAGTCAAGGATTAAAAAAGAATCTGTCCCATCTTCCCCTGAACAAATCGGCATGGGAATAAAGATCTCATCAGCGTCACGTAACAATCGCAAACCTTTCTCCTCCGCAGAAAACATATGAGGATATAAGCTCGCGTTATTATGCTTTAAAAAGTACTCTCCTAATGTAGTTTTGATTTTTACCGCATGGTTAATACATCCACCGCTTATCGATGAAGAGGAAATGATAGAAACCGGTTTATTTAATGATTCCGCAAGTCCTTTTTCTGCAGATTCCTTTAATTTACCAGATAGCATTGTTAATAACTATTGTTGAAAACTCCTTATTATTATAAGTAAATGTATGGTTTTTCTCAAATACATTTGCTCCAGATAGGAGGGGGATTAGCTCAGTTGGCTAGAGCGCCTGCATGGCATGCAGGAGGTCGCGGGTTCAAGTCCCGCATTCTCCACTGGATAAATGAAAGGTTTTACCTTCTTTAGAATTAATTAAATAATGTAAACCAATGAGCAAAATAAAGTCAATATTAGACGCTCTTAACACGCAGAAAGCAGGAGATAAAACTTCTGTTGAAGAAATTATAAGTATCAATGACTTACGAGACAAGCACGAAGAAGGTCCATTAAATGACGAGGAGAAAAGCGCTTTACTCAATTACGATAATTATCGCATTAGGAACTTAAATTCAGCAACTGATGAAGAAGATTTTCATTCAAAATACAGGCTTTTACAGGTCCTTGCTAATTTAAGTCCTTATAAGGAGTTCTTACACGACAAATATAAAGTATTAAGAACCTCCTGACTTTACTTAATTAAAAGTCGGACTGCGTAGGTGGTCTCCCTTAATCCACAAATCACCTGATAAATTCCTGGTTCAAAATCCAAACCCGTTACTTCCAGCATGCCTGATGAGATCCTTAGATCAAAACCACTGATCTTTCTTCCGGAAATATCAAGTATCTGGAGGCTGACCGCTGAATTTATATCCTCATTTAGCTTTATAGAGAAGTAATCTGTGGCAGGATTTGGGAAAAGAACCATTTCATCAACACGTACATTTATATCAACCTCAAGTAAAGTGACATCTTGTGTGGCGTACAAAAGGTTATAAACAGGGTTTTCTATTAACCCTAAAGACATTGGAAAAAACCCTTGATTGGTCATGTTGTAAATTAAATATGCATCTAATTCAGGATAATAATACCAGTAATTGGAATTACCTACTTCTCCATGGTGTCCTAGAACCTCAAACTTTCCATAATCTTCATTATCGATGCCTAAACCATATTCATAACCATTAAAACCTGTCGGTATCATTGTTGTAAACATCTCATCCCAAGTGCTTTGGTTAAATAATTCTAAACCATTTATGGCTTCATAATACTTGAATAAATCTTCTGCATTTGACACTAATCCCGCATAACCTTTATAAACTGATGGATGAACTATTGACCAATCAGAGAAATATGGATAAGTATTCCAGTAACACCTCATGTAATCGCCAGACAATTGATTGCTGGTCGGCACAAAGGTGCTAGTAAGCCCAGCAGGTATTATAATGTTTTGTTGAATATATGTCGTAAAATCTAATCCAGAGGCAATTTCCACAATTTCAGCAGCTAAGGTGTAATTTGTGTTGGTATAACTAAAGCTGGTTCCAGGAAAAAATTCTGGGCCTAATTGCAACCCGCAATTTAGTGCTTCCTTAAATGTTATGGGCATAAGAAGGTCATTCGTTGTTTGTGGCAAGCAATTAACGTTTCCCGTATTACTTCCTAGTCCACTGGAATGATTTAACAATTGCCTGATGGTCATAGAATGACCATTGGGAATAGAATCAACCAGTGTTTGTCTGATCCATGTACCAAGCGTATCATTTAAATTTAATACGCCATTTTGTTGAAGCTGCAACAATGATATTGCTACAAATGATTTAGAAATGCTAGCTATACGAAAATTAAATTTCGGTGTTATTGGTATTAGAGAATCCCTAGAAGCACTTCCTGTTGTCCCATACCAAACCCATTTACCTGGCGAGTAAACTGCCATGATTCCGCCCGTAATATTATGTTGTTGCACCGCATTATCTAAAATGGTTTGTAAAGAATCTCCAATTATAGCAGGGGCAGAAGGAACATTTTCCACCTGCCCTTTCATAGGGTTGCTTGCTATTAAAAGACAAAAAACATTTAGCGATATAAGGTAATGTTTCATGATTAACTTGTTATATTGATCATTTCTTAATGATTTTTTTGGTTGTCAATCCATTATCCCCTTCCAATCTAATTAGATATATGCCAGCTTCAAGATCTGATAAATCTATTTCATGTTCTAATTGATTCTCGGAGCAGTTATACATCTTTAGCAGTTTGCCAGCTACATCAAAAACATTGATTTTTTTCTGTCCCATATAGTTTTTTGATGTTGATATATGCAACACGTCATCAACAATAGTAGGGAATATGTGTATTGTATTGGCTGGAAAAGAAGCTTCTATCCCTACAGGAGCCGGTCCTCCTCCGCTAGTCGTATCAGGCAACCCTTGCTTACCAGTAACCAAAATGTCATCTAACACGATGAAATTATCATCATCAGAGTTGTGGAGGAAGCCAATGTATATAGTTTGGTTATTATATGCTGAAAGATCAGCTGACCATGTGCTTAACAAACCAGGGTATTGTGTATAATTAGTTGTGTTTAGAGGTACCGTATAATCAAAATTTGCATGAATAATCCCTTCAGAAAAGTCATTCTCGTTTTCATTGATATTTTGCGCAAAGTGCATGAGGGTATCAGCCAGGCCTATATCGTAATAAAAATATTGATTCGTCGACACCAAGACGGTATAGCCGTCAAGATATAGGGCGCCCAATGCTGGGGCTGATCGCCAACTTAGACTTGCCGAACTATCACCAAGATGAATGGCAGGTAGCATTAACCAATTTCTGTTCCCCGGCAAAAAGCCATCAAGCCAGGAAGCGCTTATAGCAACAACTTCTGCAGTATCTGCACCACCATTGGCTAAATTCGCCACAAACCACCCACCAGGCAATCCATTAGCTGCATTTAAACCATCCTCATCATAATCTGTAAATATACTGTCCTCGATTTCAATAAAATCCCAGCTTTCAAAATTCTCATAAAACAAAGTGTCTAGAGCTCTGACATTAAATCCGGCAAAAAGAAATAAGGTAATTAATCCAATTGTAATAGTTTTCATCTGTCTGTTTTTTTGTTGTGTTTTTTTATTTGCAAACCTACGGAAGGACAATCGTTGGTAAAAGTTATTTTATTATTTTTATATAATGTCATATCTTTGCTTTATTACACTTTATCTCTTTAGTTAATTGTAACATTATAATATTTTATATTCCCATGAGCACCTTGGTTTTTGATATAATCTGTTCTATGAGCCAGGCTGAAAAACGGTATTTCAGACGATATTCTACACTGCATTCAGAAACCAAAGAAAATAAGTATGTGCAATTATTTGATTATATGGATGGGGCAAAACAATATGATGCGTCGGCACTGAAAGTTAAGTTAGGCGCAAAATATTACGCACAGGAAAAACGGCATCTGTATACAAAGTTGCTGGATGCATTACGTGAATTTCACAAAAACAAGGGAGCCGAAGCTAATTCCAGTAAACTAATTGCATACCATTTATTATTATTAGATAAGGGTCTTACCCAGCAAGCAGCCAAAGAGCTGGAAAAGGCTAAAATGTTGGCTATTGAGAAAGAAAGGCATTATGATCTTATCAAATTAATGCAGATGGAAACAGGTTTGTTGAGGGAGGAGACTGACCTGAATATCCTGGACAGCCATTTGCTTGAACAAAGGCGACAACTTTCAGTGTCTATGCTTATACTTGACAAAGAACTTCAATATGAACAAGAATATCTGAATATCGTAAAGTGGAACAAAGAGATCGAATTTGCACGAACAGAAAGGGAATTAAAAGCTTTAAGGTCAATCCTTTCAAAACCAATATTTAAAGAAGAGCCAATTACCATATCTACAAAAAGCAGAATTTACTTCCATTATACAAAAGGGCTTTTCTATTTCTTTAATGGCGCCTTTAATGAGAGCATTAACCATTTTGAACAGCAACTAAACCTATTTCATGCATACCCTCATACAGCAACGGACCATCCCAAAATGTATGCTCGTTCAATTGGCAATTACTGCCTCCTGAACATTAAGCTGGGTGATGAAGCCAAGTGCATAATGGGGCTCAACTATTTAAAAACAATGCCATTTACCACGCTATCTACGGCAAAATATTCAATGTACCTTGAATATATGCTAGGGTTAATGCTACCAGTTAAAATCAATCAATATGAAAAAGCAATTAGCCACATTGAAACACATTCAGTGCAATTCAATTTATTGGACACGGCATACAAAGAATGGTATCTTGAGTGGGTATATGTTTGTTTTAATTCTGTAGCAGCCTATATGGGTATAGGAGAATATAAATTGGCATTAAAGCACCTTAACCACTATTTAAATACAGCAGATCCTAACCTAAAACAAGATGTTTACTGTATCGGCCGGGTGGTGAATCTGCTCATTCATTTTGAGTTGAACAACAGGGATTTGCTCGAATACATATTAGAGTCCACCTATAAATACCTAAAGGGGAAAAACCGCCTTTTTGGTTTTGAAAAAGCCATTATTTCTTTTATTAAAGCATCCTTAAATGCCGGCCTTGAATCAGAAAGGAAGAATTTATTTGCTTCGCTTCGCAAGCAGCTTGTGCCTTTAAAAAACGATCGTTTTGAAAAAAATGTATTTGAATACTTTGATTTTATTGGCTGGATAGATAGAACAGCAAACAAAAACGCAATTAATTAGGTTGTGTGTCGCTGGGATTTCCCAGGTTATATTAATATATAGTTTTTTATATTTGAATGTCATTTTTCAGCTTTTATGAGAAAAAAGAAGTCTCTTTCGGAACGCATTGAACAGGTATCTGAGGTTCTTGACGAACTATCAAATATAGGTGATATGCTGTCCAGCTCATTCGATAACAAGGAGTTATCATACAAATTCCTTGAGATTCTGGACCGATTGATCACTGTTGAGTATGCTGGTCTTTATTTGTGGAATGAAGAGGAAAAGAAGCTAGAGCTTTTTGTTTCAAAAGGGTTCACAGAGCAGGACAAAATTGAGGCAGAAAAGACTGCCATGGACAGGCATGTAGGGTGGGTTTATAAAAACCAGGAGATCTTAAATGTTCCTGATGCAAGTAAAGACAAAAGGTCAATTACTGGCAAGCGCTCTTTCAAGGTTGGGTCCAGGGTTTGGATTCCAATCATTATTGATGGCAATTCTGTTGGCTCTTTTGGTTTGGCATGTAGTAAAAAGCATGGATTCAATAAAAATGCCATCTCTGCACTCAACTTTGTAGGCAAGATAGCGGCCATAACTTATTTTAATATAGAATACAAAAAGAATTTATTGGCCAGGGAAGGACATTTAAAGAATATTATTGATGGAAATATGGATGGTCATGTGCTCATCGACCATAAGGGAATTATATCATCCTGGAACAAAAACGCAACATCTATTTTTGGCTGGGAAGCTGATGAGGTTATTGGAAAACCTTTTACAGAAACCATAATTCCACCAGAGCATCAAAAAGACCACCAAAAAGGAATGGACTCATCTCTTAAAACAGGTAAGGGCAAAATACTTAACCAGCGTGTTAGCCTGGAAGCATTAACCAAAGAAGGAGACAAAATTCCAATTGAGCTAATCGTAAACCGCCTGGAATATAAGGGAGACATCTTTTTTAGTGGCTTCATTCGGGACATCTCCCTAGAACAAGAGCACATGGAAATGATCAATTCTTTTGCTAAAAATCTCAAAGAAGAAGTTGACCAGAAGACGAAAGAGGTGCATCAGCTATCCACCTTCCCAAAAAACAATCCGAACCCAATAGTTGAGTTGAGCTTTTCATGTGACCTGCTATTTTATAACGATGCCGCTGTAAGCGAGTTTCCCGAGCTGGATTTATTAGGAGGGGAGCATCCATTTTGTCTGTTCTTTAAACCTCATATTAAGCCTATCGTGGAAAATGGGTTAAAAGATGATATAACCCTGGATATGACACTTGAACTTAACAACAAGAAATACAATTGCAAGATATACCTTATTAAAGACTTGAAAAAAGCCCGGTTTTATCTTAATGATGTTACAGAACGTGAAGAACATATCAAAATAATCGAGACTATTAATAAAGACCTGAATGATAGCATTAATTATGCAAAACAACTTCAGCAAGCCATCTTTCCCTCAAACAATGAAATTCACAAAGATCTTGAAGCCTTTATAATTTATTCACCTAAGGATATTGTAAGTGGTGATTTTTATACAAAATTTGATGTGCCGCACAGAGAGGGCAGTGTTATAGTTGCAGTTGCAGATTGTACGGGGCACGGAGTTCCAGGAGCTATGTTAAGTTTTATCTGCTATGATGCATTGGCCACCGCCATTAAAGAATTACAATTACCTGATCCGGCTGCAATTTTGAATAGAGCAAGAGAATTGATACTTGAAACATTTAAAAAAAGCAAAGTGCAAGTAAATGATGGGATGGACATTTCAATGTGTATACTAAACCCAAAAACAAAAGAATTGGTCTTTGCAGGTGCAAATTCTCCACTATATGTAGTGAAAAAAATTGATGACTGTCTATCTGAAAAGGATGCTGCAAACAAAACACACTATTTGAGACAAATTAAAGGAGATTCTCAACCTGTTGGATATTATTTTGATTTAGTGCCCTTTACAAACAAAGTGCTTAAATTGTCTTCAGGAGATTCTATTTACCTTTTTTCAGATGGTTACGCTGATCAGTTTGGGGGTAAACGAGATAAAAAATTTGGATACCGTCGCTTCAGGGAGCTCTTGCTGGAAAGTAATTTCCTTCCGATTGATAAACAAAAGTCTAAAATTGAGGACACCCTAAACGAGTGGAAGGGAGAAAAAGACCAGATAGATGACATATTGGTTCTTGGGATTCGATTGTAGTTTCAGGCATTTAGACAACCCATGGGCCTTCTTTCTTTTCTACATGTATTCCAGGACTTAACAAAACCAATCAGGTGCCTCCAAAAAGATCATTAGATTTGAATCAAAAATGCTTTGGATGAAAATTCTTTTGTCAATTCTATTAACCCCTGTTTTTTACCTGCTTTTTGGATTGACACTACTTGTTTTTCATCCAATCCAGGTAATCTGTCTTAATTTGTTTGGTTATCATGTACATAAAAACAGTGTTGCCTTGCTAAATTGGTTTCTACTGCGAAGCATGAGTGTGATGGGTGTCCGCATCATCTTTAAGAATTTTCAGCGTTTGCCAGACAATCTGCCAAAAATTGTGGTCTGTAATCATCAAAGCATATGGGATATACCGCCGTTAATATGGAAACTTAAAGAGCACCATCTTAAATTCGTTTCAAAAAAAGAGCTGGCAAAAAACATTCCAAGTATCTCTTATAACCTTAAGTATGGTGGGTCTGTAATCATTGACAGAAGCAAGCCGGATGAAGCCATTACACTAATTTCAAAATTTGCTAATTATCTGAAGGGGAATAATTATGCTGTATGCATATTCCCAGAAGGCACAAGAAGCAAAGATGGTAATGTGAGCCGATTTAAACATGCGGGAATTGAAGCAATAATCAAGGTGGCCCCAAATGCTTTAGTGGTACCGATCGCAATCAAGAATGCATTCAAGTTTGATAACGGTGGCAAGCTATTAAAAACGGTCGGTGTAAGTATCGAATTTACCATGCTGGAACCAAGGCAACTTGGGCTGTACAACTTACCGGAACAAATGGAAGAAATACGCTCAGAGATTAGTGAAACAATTAGCTAAAACGACGCATACCATATATCGTTGTTGTTTTTGAGATCTTTAATCAATCAGTTGGTGTGGATTAGCTCCCGCACGCTACACTTTGGTCGCTGATCTGGGAGGGGGGGGTAATCAACGAAAACCCCAAAACCTTCGGTTTTATATGGTTTCAAATCACATCTCTATTGAGCAAGCTCAATTCGTTGCAATTTCAAACCATTTTTATTGGGTTTTCTTTGAGGTCGCGAGCGGATTCGAACCGCTGTACCTGGTTTTGCAGACCAGTGCCTAAGCCACTCGGCCACGCGACCTGATTCTTTTTCTGGTTAATTAAATTATATGCAAAATTATGAATTTAACTTTTAATTGTAACGCTAACCTTTTGCACGATCCCTTTTAGTGGAGGATTGTGTTTTGAAAGCGTAATTTCAGCAGCCTTAATCTCAGGAAATTGAACTTTTAAGCCATTTAGCATTCTCTGTGCGGCATGCTCTAATAAATTTGATCTAACATTCATTTCCCTTTTTATAAAATCATAGACCTCTTCGTAATCCAAAGCTTTCTTCAGCTCATCTGAAGCTGAAGCCTCGGACATTTCTACATCAAAAAAAAGATCTACCACAAACTTGTTACCGCGGGTAATTTCATCACTATGATATCCATGGTGTGCAAAAAACTCCATGCCTTCTAATCTAACTGTTCCCATTATAAATCTTTTGACCTAATAATATGATTATTTAAGATTGCAGCAATACAATATTTTTACGGACAATTCTACCCTTAAAAATAGGCCCGTAAAGATAGTACTAAATTTCTCCCAGGGGCAGACAATCCTGAAGCAAATTGCCTGTAATGCAAATCCATAATATTCTCCAAGCCTACCTGAACCACCAAAATTCTATTATCAGGAATGTCCTGTACTGTTTGCTCCTCTTCATAATAGGGTGTATTAAGCTTAATATCGTAAGATGCTTTAATATTTAATGTATACCATGGTGGTGTTCCATCAACTGTTGCTTCAGCTAAATTATCTTCACTGCCGATCCCATAATCTTTTGTTCTTTTCCATCCATTATAATATGAATAAATGGTAATATTTGCTGGTTTTAAATATTTCCCATTTCGAAAACGATAGTTGATACTTGTTTTACCAAAAACAGGGGGTATATGAGAAAGAGGGGCGTTATCTGTTATATCTCTTCCGTAGGTATAGCTAATGGTGCTTTCAAGCATCAGCACATCTATAAGGCTAAGCTTTACACCAGCAAATCCACCGTAGATGATAGCCTTTGCTGCATTGGTATTGGTCATCACCTTAAGTAGGTCTCCGTCATAAACCAAAGAATCTTGCCCATTAAGCTTGGCTTCTCTTCTTACTATAGCATTAATTAAATAGGTATAGTATCCCAATAGTCGAAGCTCACCCCTTTTATTGTTAAATTTCTTTGTAATCCCCATCTCTCCATTATATACATATTCTGGAATTAGTTCCTCATTTGGCACCATTACATAGTCATCCTTTCCAAAAACCTTCCCATAGTCATCCACATTTGGGGCCCTGAATCCAGTTGAAGCAGCCAAATTAAGTTGCCAAGTTGATGTCAATCTGGCAACCAGTCCTAAGCTACCATTAAACGCACCAGTATTTATTGAGATCTTTTCAAATGGGAATTGATAGGTGGTTGTATCAATAAAAAGAGATGCCAGTGTCACCTGGCTATACCTGATGCCTGAATTAACTAAAAGCTTTTTGCTTAGCTGCCATTTATATGATAAATAAGCAGCATACGACTGAGCAATGCTTCCTCCATCAGGATATCTGCTGGATGCATACCCCAGAGTGCTGTCTATTGTATTTTCAGCATATGCTTTTGACTGCACATCATTATAGGTCGTTTCAAGTCCATATTGAAATGATCGGACAGAATCTATCTCCTCAAAAAAATCGGCATTTAATGTATATACTTTAACCTCTTCTTCTCTTACATTTCTTATTGTATCCCTAAATTTCCTGGTAATACGATCTTCTCCTATTTTCTGAAAACCCAGAATAATGGTTCCCTTATCAAACAATTCCTTTTTCGGATTGATCTTGGCTGTTAAAGAAGAAAAGAGCCTCTCCTGAGGACCATAATGCCATTCAGCATATTTTAATGTGTCATTAGTCAGGTCATTTAGCTTATCATATCTGGGAATTGCAGAAGATGACGAATACTGTAAATTCACAATAAGTCCAAGCTGAGGATTTGGCCTATAAAAGACCTTTTGCAATAAATTGACTTGATTATATGCAGTATTGCGTTGCACATTTGGATATTTATTTTCAAGCATGGTGTCATTTCCTGCTATAGTTTTGCCATAATAATATTTAAGCTTTCCAAAATCAGGGTACTTATCATCCCTCTGAGAGCCTGCATTTAAATCATGGAAATTACTCTGAGTAATTCCAGTAAGAATTCCAAGCTTTTTGTACCCTACCTGAAAATCAAAATGTGTTGTTTGTTCAGCATTGGCAGAAGCATACCGAATAAATCCATTTATCTTGGAGTTTGAGACTGTGTCGTTATGGGCCAATAAAGGGTCTTTTGTATAAAAATGCATCACCCCTCCCAGGGCATCACTACCATATATCATAGAGCTGGGCCCAAATATAATCTCTGTACGTTCCAGAACAGCATTGTCAATAGTAATTACATTTTGCAGATGCCCGCTTCTATAGATGGCATTGTTCATGCGTACGCCATCCACAACGAGTAATATTTTATTGGCTTCAAAGCCACGAATAATGGGGCTGCCCCCTCCCATTTGGCTCTTTTGAACAGATATATTGCCTGATGCCTGAAGCATATCTGCCGTGGTTTGAGGAGAATAGCTTGCTATGTCATGATAGTCAATAATCTCCATTTGTGTTGGAATATCATCACGCTTTTCTTCTGTTTTAGATGCAGAAAGGACAACCTCTTTAAGCTGTCTAACATCCTTAGTCATTGAAATATGATAGCCCATTGCTATAAGCTGTTTTTTTGTATAAAATATATCTATGAAAGAAGGGTGTTGAAAGATAATTGTGTCCAATATTTCAAATCTGTCAAGAGAGATTTCGCCAGCGCTTGTTGAAATTTCAGCTATTTCCTTTTTGGTTCCAAACACAGCAACATTTTCAATGCTATTGCCAGTGCTACGATCAGAAATTATTAACCGCTGGCCAGATGCTACTCCTGCCACAAGGAATAATATTAATAGTCCTAGAAGATTTGTGGTATATGGCGTATAGAAATTGTCTTTCCCGGTCATATTAATATTTAATTCATAACCGCCTGAAGAACTTTATGCGATTTAATCTCAGGCATCTTATCTAAATGTAATTTATAATACGCAATCAGGTGTTCAATCATATTAAAGCGTTGATCAGAGGTTATCTTCAGCTCCATGTTGTCTGAAAAAGACCTGCTTAATAGTTCATTAAAAATTGTTGTGCTTTTCTGATCCATCCAATCACGATGATTTGGTTTTATTGTTTCAAATATCCCATCTCTTTTGTTAAAAAAACAATGTTTTGCACTTGGCTGCATCGATGGTATAAACCCAAGGTGCCCTGAAAGCTGAACCATAAATACCAAGTGGAAATTGGAAATTTTGTCTTCTGTTTTATCAAGCAGTTCTATTACTGCCAACAAAAACTCAAACAATTTAGGGTTTCGCTCTTCTTCCTGAATTGAACGGTATAAAACTTCGGCCAAGAATATGGAAAGAGACATCTTATTAATATCGGTCTGGAGCTTGGAAGCAGGATTTATTGCCGTGGCATATTTCAATCTTTGCAATCCTCCTTTTTCTTTATGATATACCTCCATGTCCAGAAGCGTTAGTGGTTGAAGAATATTAGGTTTTATTTTAGCCTTTTTGCTATAGACATTATTAATGAGGTACGACTGCAAACCATAAAGCTCAGTATATACTTTTGCAACCACACTTGTTTCTGCATACTTGAGTTGATGCAGCACTATTCCTCTCGTATTGGAAACCAAAATCCGAAAAATTAAGCTTGTTTAGTGGGCTAAGATACAAATACCATTATATAGATTGCAAATACTGGCTACACTCCTTTTGAAAGGAGCCCAAGTTTAATTAATAAATAAGATCTTTGTAACTTCTGTTTGAGATCCATCCTCATTACTTATAAAAACCATGTAAATTCCTGTATGTGCTTTTTCTCCATTAAAATTCTTGCCGTCCCATACTGCTTGTCCACCCAAGGCTTTTGTTTGATAAATCAGACTTCCGGATATATCTGTTATTTTAACATCTGCATTAGCTACTAATCCCTTTATAGCAATCGTGCCGTTATAGCCCTCCCTTACAGGGTTAGGATAGGCATAAACATTGGTGTTTGCTGTCAATCCTTCTGTAGCCGTACTTTTATATGAGATTATACCTTTTTTTGTACCAAAAAACACCTCTCCATTTTTATGATTAATGGCAAGGGATATGATGTTATCAGAAAGGAGAGGACTGTTTTCCTCAGTGAAATGTTGCAGCTGTGTTGTTCCATCTTCAGATATTAAAAAGACCCCGGCGCTTTCTGTTGCAATCCATTTCCTGTTAGCGCCATCAATGACAATTGCATTTATGATTTCTGCTTCAAGAAGATATTGAAAATACCCATCCATTTCAACAAGAATCTGTTGTGCATCGAAATCTGAATTGCTAAATATTAATTCGGGAGAATAAAACACGGTAATTCCTTCGTTTGTCCCAACCCATATTTCCCCATCAAGGTCCATGGCCATGCATACCACCTCTTTAGTTGGCAAATTGCCAGAACCAAGAGCATTGATAAGCCTAACTGCCTGGTCGTCATTTTTATTCTCTATTGTTCCATTATGGTTGAATACTATGATTCCGTTTCCCGGTAAAAGGATCCATATATTATCTTGCTGGTCTACTAAAACATCACCAACCCTTGTATTTAAACCAAATCCGGAGAACTGAAAGCTGAACCAAGCTCCTTCAGGTTTTCTGGCACACAACAAATTGTATACCTCAGTACTAGTAACCCATAAGTTTCCATTAGCATCAAGGGCCAAGCCGCCAATACGAATTGGCCTGGAAGGGTCTGTTTCTACAGATTGCAGTGCACTATCCGTATTCGCTTCTTTATAGATATTTACTAGTTTGGAATTATAGAGCTCTACAACGCCGTTATTCCAGGAGCCGGCATAAACCCTGTTTCTGTCGTTTGGGTCAACCAGAATTTCAGTAAAGTCTAGTATAAAGTCCAGGTTTTCATATGGGATCGTTGTCCATTGATTATCTATATAATTAAAGAGTCCATCAGAAATATATGAATTGCTCCATGCACCTGTTCTACCCCCTGGAGCCACCCATAAGTCTTCCTCGCCAAATGACATTGCAAAAACCCTGTCCGTTGCTGGTCCCCCTGGATATTTCCCCCAAGATTCATCCTCTTGTATAAGTCCCGCATAATTATCAGCAATCCAAACGACTCCTTTGCTGTCAATTATTGCATGTATAGGATCAACAGGCTTAGAATACATGAATTCAAGGTTATCGTTATCATCATATTTTAATACACTCGAATAATCGGCAAGTAAAAGTTTATTATACATACATTCCATTCTAGATACCGTTACGCTTAATGTAGTGTCAAAATAGCTCCATCCTGAGCTGCTCATTTTATAGATCGTGTCATTATGCACTGTATCCTCAGGGTTGTTTGACAGATTCAGATATAAATTGACCCCATCTGTACTGATGCAATTATATACCGCCGCTGGTATTGCCGTTTCCAGCTCCCATGAGTTAAAATCAGAAAGGTTAACATTTGACAGTGAGGCTTTATAGAGTCCTGTTGAAGCAGCTGCATAAAGAATGCCGTTCAGCACAACCACCTGATTGACTTCATCTTGATCTACAGAAATATAGTAGGTGTCTTTAATTTCATGGTTGTCAACATCCAGCACCACGATTCCAAAACCACAGGACAAGTAGGCTATTCCATTAATAAAAGTAATGCTATTAATCTCCTTATTGCCCAAGATGCTCTTTCTTTTAATATCAGAGATATTGATAATACTCCCTTCTTTTACCAGATCAATATTTGCATTAGAATAGGCGATAACCAAAACATCTCCCTCGGCCCTGTATCCGATGGCACTTACACCAACGTCTGATAGCCCTGTCACTTTAGAAAGGCGATTAACTGAGTTGTCCTCCGTATCATAATAGAATACGGCATTTTCTGTTGCACAATACATTCTTGAGCCTGCCTCTTTAACTTCAATGGTATTTCTATAGGGCAGATGTATTTGCCATTCACCAACCCCAATGTTTTGACCAATAGCCTGAAACAAGGCAAAGAGAGTAAGAAATGGAACCAATAATTTCTTTGACATAATCAGAAAAGATGACAAGTTTTATGGTTACTATTTAATGGCTTGATTATAACTCGTTTATCCGGTATTTATTATAATGAAATGTCTAGTTTCCCATAAATTTGGGGGTTTCCTTCAGTCACGGAAATCCTTAAATCGTCAACATATAATGGCTTACCAGAACTATTCCACACATAAACACTTATCACATCATCTGAAGATCGGATATCATGAAATCTCACAGAGTGATAAATCTTTTTCCATTCATTGGGATCCTTTATAAAATAGGAAAAATTCATCCCATTCCAATTATACATTACACCATCAGAGCTACTTAGGCTAATAACCAGGTTCGCATCACATTCAATATTATCAAAATTACCCATAACAGTAACATTAATAATGTTCTCCTTAGTAGTAAAAATATCCCCTACCCTATTTGAAAAGGTATGGCTATATTCGTTCTCTTTTGTCAACATTTCAGAAAATTTTCCTGAGTAAGCCTTATTGCTAGTAATATATTCAGCCTGGCCTTTCCAGTCATTAGAATTATTTTCAAAAGCATATTCTGAAAAATACAGGTGTTCCTCCTTAATAGTGTTGTCACTTGCCTCTTTACTAAAAAGATAGGTCTCAGCATTAAAATAAAGCTCTCGTTCAATCATGTATGGGTATTTTTCTTGTATTATAGGCAGCATTTCATTAGGACTATACTTGCTGGACCATTGATAAAGGAAATGTTTTGTGTCGGAATTATCTACAATTTTTTTGAATGCCAGCAATTCTTCTCCGCCATTATTTCTAAACCTATGTAAGGTGTTTTCTGTATCAAATGGGATGTAATCAACTTCAGCATTGTACCTTTCCAGATAATACCCTACAAAATAAGGATGACCAATGTTAATGGTTTTGGTGATATTCTCATCTCCGTATTTGTTTTGATATTCCAGGACCTTTTCCACTATTTCCTTTAAAACACCAAATCTATGTGTACTATAAAAGCGATTAAGAAAAACCGTGCTAAACACACCAACAGCTAAAAACAATAATAATAGAGCGTACAACCTTTTAATGTTTGAAGGGTAAGGGACAAAAGAAAAAACCAGAAGCAATAAAAAGGGGAAGGAAAACAGCAAAACAGATCTCTGAAGCACAGGATTTACCCAAACAGAGTAATAATATCCAACCAAAAAAGGAAAAACAAACCATATAAGTGCCAGTATCCTAAATTTATTTTGCGACTTCTTATATAGCGGCTTAAGAAAAGTTAAAACCAGTATGGTTAAAAAAACTCCTATCATTTGCCAAGAATCATTAAAGCAAAAAAGGATATAATCCAGAAACCAAGACCTCTCCTGCTCTGGTGAGCCAAGCCATTCCCCCTCTCCAAGTCCTCCGATTTGCAAGTGACCCAAGGAAACTCCAAAATGAGGAAGAAATAAGATAAACACCAAGCCTATACTGATCATATAGCTCTTAAGGTTTGATTTATTTGTAAAGAAAAATCCTGAAATACCAACGATTAATACCTGGAAAAAACTAAAATAATGCGTATAGATAGCGCCGGTTGTAGATATTGCTAACAAAGTGATTATCAGCCACTTATGCTTATTCTCGTAAAAAATCAGTCTGGTCCAGAACCATGTGGCCATTAAGGTAAACAGAAGACCGGGGCTGTATGGCCTAGCTATTTGGCTATATAACAGGGGAAACTGCAGAAAACACATAGAGGCAGCAACAAAAAGCCCTGCATTTTTGTTAAACCAATCGCGACCAACTAAATAGCTGAAATAGACAGACAATATACCAGCCAGGACGAACGGCAGCCTAACACTGGCTTCTGTGATCCCAAAAAGCCTGGTCCAAAAGGTCGTAAAAACCTGCACCCCCGCAGGGTGGCCATCTGGGCGAACTCCAATATCAATAAGCTCTTTAAAACTAGTATAGTGATTTTGCGGAAACATCTCAGATGACCAAACACGCAGAATAGCGCTGATCTCGTCTCCTGTAATGGATAGGCTAGAATAATTATAAAAACGCAGAATCGTTGCCACCCCTATAATTATAAGCAGCAGTAATTGTTCCGTGTTTTTTGTTAGATTATTTGCGAAATTTTTCACCCATGCAATAATACAAATAATTAAAGGTGCCTGATTCAAAATTTACCTTTGAAAATACATATCTTTGCTACGCACAGGAAACAAATTGCACCCGTAGTTCAACTGGATAGAATATCTGACTTCGGATCAGAGGGTTGGGGGTTCGAATCCCTCCGGGTGTACTATTTATACTCCTCCTTTCAGAAGGCTCTTTTTCGTTTCCAACAATATAACAAGCATTTATTTGCATTATTTGCAAAATCCAAAACAGACCTTGCAGGATTCAATTTCATTGGCTGTTTAAACCCTTCTAGGTTTGTACCACAAATTCTAAAACCCGGACAATGAAAAAAGTGAAAAAAGCCAATAACAATATACTATATTTGGTTATGGCAAGAAAGCCCTGTAATCTTCGCTATTTACTGGTATTTATCACCCTGTTAATGCTTTGGAGTTCTTGTGCTACAACGAATAAGCAGGACTTCTCACAGCATAAATATTTTGATGGTGCCAAGAAAAAAATTATGCTGGCACATAGGCGTACCCCTGGTAAATTAGTTTCCAAGCGTGCCATTCTAAGGAAACTACCTGAACAAAACAGGGCATTAATAAAAGCCCTGGCAACCCTAAGCCAATTGGATGAAACAGAACAAGCTGCTGCATCAAGCATGATTGCTTCAGTTTCCATTAATAATATACCCCCTATAATTCAACCCTTGGCCCTCCTTATTAATGATGATACAAATGATAGCAAGGAAGGTGACGAATGCGATGAAATGATTACGAGGCAGGGAGATACAATTATGATTAAAGCCATTGAAATTGGATTGCATAATATTAAATACAAAAATTGCGATAATCTTAATGGGCCTATACTCAGTATCGATAAGTCTCATGTTTTAATGGTCACATATCCCAATGGAACCACAACTATTTTTGACAATGAGCTTACAGCCCACAGTGCTGAACAGACACAAAACGAGACAATAGATAATTATTATGCTCCACAGGACACTAGGAGCTATGGGCACTCTAGACAAAATAGCAAGATGGCTCCAAGCTTAATCCTTGGAATTCTGAGCGTGATTTTCACGGCCCTAGTTTTTATCCCTCTGGGCCTGGGGCCCCTCGGTGGAATTTTATTTTGGGCTCTTGGCATCGCATCTGGAATTTTAGCATTTACTATAGGCAATAATGCAATAAAAGAGGCCAAAGAAAAGAAAGGAGAACACAAAAACCTAGCCCAAAACAAGGTTGGAAAAACGCTGGGTATCATTATAGCAGGATTCCAAGCAATAATTGGTCTTATAGGCTTGGCCTTACTTTTAATTTTACTATTTGTTGCAAGTGCTTTAGGCGCTTAATTTAACTCAGCTAACCACATATACTAGATCCATATGAAATTTAAAGTTGGCGACAGGGTGCAAATTCTAAATGAAACATATGGTGGCATTGTAATCCAATGTTTACCACCTGCATCTTATGAGATCGATGCTGATCATGGTTTCCCTGAAACCCATGAGGAGAGCAACCTGGTTAGCAGCCCTGATCCACAAGACTACGACAACCAAATGCCTATACTGGAAGAGCAGGGAAAGGATCAAGAAAAAGGAAATGTTTACTCAGGCAAGCCAATAAAACCAAAAGTAATTGACCTACATAGCTGGGAAATTATTGAAAAAACCTCCCATCTGGAAAAGCGAAAGATACTTCTTAAACAATTGGAATATTTCAGAAATGAAATGAACCGTGCGATGAGCATCAATACAAAAGAAATCATCTTTATTCATGGGGTAGGAGAGGGCGTTTTAAGAAGGGAAATCCAAAATCAAATTGATGAATATTACCCAGACGCTCAATATACTGATGCGTCATTTAAAGATTATGGCCCAGGTGGTGCCACCAAGGTACGACTTTTCTGAAATCCTTAATTGTTCCACGTGGAACAAAGCTATCTTCCTAAATAAACCATCAAAACAGAAATATCAGCTGGGGACACCCCACTTATCCTGGAAGCCTGCCCTATTGTTTCTGGTTTTATCTGCTCCAATTTTTCTCTTGCCTCTGACGACAAAGAAGTAAGACGGGCATATTCAAAGTTGGGATAAAGCTTGATACTCTCTAACCTCGACATCTTTTCAACCATTTCATGCTCCTTGTCTATATATCCTGCGTATTTCATCTGAATAGTTGCTTGCTCCGCACCTTCTTCTGCTATATCTCCAAAATCCCTGACAAACTCTCCAATTTCAGGCAATGCCTCTTCCAGCTGGCTAAAGCCAAGCTGTGGCCTTGTAATAAGGCTGAAAAGCTTTACTTTTTGCTTTATAACCGGGGTTTTGGCCTTTTTTAAACAGGGGTTAACTCTGTCCGGCAAAGCACTTGTCTTTTTAAAATAATCTACGATAGACTTGGTAGCCGTCATTTTTTGCTGAACATTATTCATTCTTTCATCCGAAGCCAGCCCTAATTCGTGTGCCTTTGGAGTAAGCCTTAGGTCAGCATTATCCTGCCTGAGCAAAATCCGGTACTCCGCCCTTGAGGTAAACATTCTGTAAGGCTCATTAGTTCCCTTGGTAACCAGGTCATCAATTAAAACTCCTATATACGCCTCTGACCTTTTAAGCACAAATGGCTCCTTTTCATTTATCTTTAAGTGGGCATTTAGTCCTGCCATCAAGCCTTGGCATCCAGCTTCTTCATATCCGGTTGTTCCGTTTATCTGTCCGGCAAAATACAGGTTTTGTATGTGTTTGGTCTGAAGAGAAAGCTCAAGCTGATCCGGAGGGAAAAAATCATACTCAATGGCATATCCGGGTCGGAAGATTTTAACGTCTTCAAAGCCAACGATTGATCGGAGCGCCTTTTGCTGAACGTCCTCCGGCAAGGAGGTTGAAAACCCATTAACATAGATCTCCACTGTATTCCAGCCTTCTGGCTCCACAAACAGCTGGTGCCTGTCCCTATCTGCAAAGCGATCTATTTTATCTTCTATAGAAGGACAATATCTTGGCCCTATTCCCTTAATTCGACCAGTAAACATTGGTGACTGCTCAAAGCCGGTTCTCAGGATCTCATGGGTTTGTTTATTTGTATAGGTAATGTGACAGCTTCTTTGTTTTTGCAAGCATGCAGTATTAGAGTATGAAAATTTTCCGGGATTTATGTCACCCTTTTGCTCTTCCATTAATTTATAATTCAATGACCTGCCATCTACTCTGGGTGGTGTCCCCGTTTTCATTCGTCCGCTTCTAAAGCCCAAAGAGAC
>DTSC01000374.1:21963-23340 GCA_012965625.1 Flavobacteriales bacterium
TAATACCATTTAAAAAGGTGCCATTAGTAAGCACAACGGTCTTTGCTTTAATCTCAATCCCCATGGAGGTTTTTACCCCAACCGCCTTATTGTTTTTAATCAACAAACCCGTTACCATATCCTGTCTGAAATCAATATTTGGATTTGCCTCCAGAATCAACCTCCATTGTTCAGCAAACATTGAGCGATCATTTTGCGTCCTAGGGCTCCACATAGCAGGCCCTTTGGACTTGTTGAGCATTCTGAACTGTATCATTGACCTATCCGAAACAATTCCGGAGAAGCCTCCCAGTGCGTCTATTTCGCGAACTATTTGGCCTTTTGCTATTCCGCCCATAGCAGGATTGCAAGACATTTGAGCTATCCTGCTAAGATCCATTGTTATTAATAGCACTTTTGAGCCCAATGTTGCAGCAGCTGATGCTGCCTCACAACCAGCGTGTCCTCCACCAACTACAATAAGATCGTAATTACCTGCCATTTATTTAATCGTTCCACGTGGAACATTATTATTTAAGGGGGAACAAAGATAAATATAAATCTTCTTTTCTTGTCATCTCAGCTTTTCCGGTTATAGTGTTGTCAGAAAACCCAATTAAATGGAGTGTGCCATGTACCATAACCCTGCGCAGCTCATTGGTTACAGAAACATTAAACTTGTGTGCATTTTCTCTTACCCTGTCTATGCTAATAAAAACATCTCCTGAAATGATTTTTGAATCGCCATAATCAAAGGCTATTACATCTGTTAATGTATTGGTATTCAAGTACTTGTGGTTTATTTTCAGTAGGTGCTCATCGGTGCACAAGATAAAAGACAGGGCCCCACAGGTTTTGCCTTCTTCATTTACAACCATGCTCATCCATTTTACAACCAGCTTCTGGGACTGAATCCTATATTTCAGGCCTTCTTTATAGAAAGAAATTTTAGGACTTTTCACCACCTTATTCAGCAAATATCCTTCCCTTAAATATCTTATTGACTGAGTGTGATTCAATTATATAAATTCCGGGAGATGCACAAAAATCTAATTGGGGGATATTTTGAAATTGAGCTGAATTTCCCGCCCTTCACTATAAAACCCTACTTTATCCGCCAGGTTTCTCATCAAAAACACTCCTCGTCCACTGATCTTCTCAATATTTTCAGGTGCAGTAGGGTCAGGGATGGTGGTATAATCAAAGCCATCACCTTCATCTTTAACCGTAAAGCTAAAGCTCTCCAGGTTTGTCTCAACGTCAAAAACGATCTCTACATTCTTTTTTGGATCATTTTTGTTGCCATGTTGTATAGCATTGTTCACAGCTTCTGTTAAAGAGATCAAAATGTTTCCATAATGATCCTCGTTTATTTCATAATTGGCGCAAATCTCATCC